>CAZFAE010000023.1:0-12797 GCA_964516035.1 uncultured Sphingobacterium sp. | reverse complement strand
GTAAACCGCCGCTGGTTTGCGGATCGGCTAAAATAGAAGTCCGGTAGTTCAAATCGGGGCCTTCGTTAACTTTGTGGCCATAACTTGCCCAATTGCGGTTGGTTCCTCCCGGGATGGATTTTTGCGCTAAATATTCATCAATCACCTCCAGTTTCGGCACTTTATCGAAATCGATATGGGCCTGCAGGTTGCTTCCTTCGCACATTTCGCTGAGGTGGCCAAGCAAGCCAAACCCCGTGACATCGGTCATGGCTTTTACATAATCTAATTTCCCGAAAACTTCGCCGGCTTTATTCAATTTAGCCATCGATTCTGGAGCAATGTGCTGATGTTCGGGTTTTAAAATTCCTTTTTTCTGGGCGGTGGTTAAAATGCCCACACCTAAGGCTTTGGTTAAATACAATTTGCATCCCGCGACAGCGGTTGAGTTTTGTTTTAGATTTTTGATGTCTACCAAGCCATTAACGGCCAAGCCAAATACCGGTTCTGGACAATCGATGCTGTGTCCGCCTGCCAGGCTGATGCCGGCTTCGGCGCAAATAGAACGGGCGCCTTCTAATACTTTCTGTGCCACTTCTGGTGCCAGTTTATCAATGGGCCAGCCCAATATCGCGATAGCTAAAACCGGTTTTCCGCCCATGGCGTACACATCACTAATGGCATTGGCCGAAGCAATACGACCAAAATCGTAGGCATCATCTACAATGGGCATAAAAAAATCGGTGGTGGAAATGAGCGCCATGCCATTACCCAAATCGAATGCCGCAGCATCATCACGGGTATCGTTGCCTACCAATAAACGGGCATCGGTGGGCTGCTTGATGGCGCTATGCAGCATTTTATCTAATACCGCCGGACTTATTTTACAGCCACAGCCTGCGCCATGCGAATATTGGGTGAGTTTTATGGTTTCGGTACTCATATCTTATTTTGAATAGATTTTGCTTTTTCTAAAATGGGTTTTACGTTGGATGCATCGGCGGCTATGGCGCCTGCTATCTGGTGTATGCTGTTGGGTTCACGCATGCTTTGGCCGGTTCCGTAGGTTTTATCGTAATAAACCAATACCAGGCGAATAAAATCGGGCATACGATTTTCTCTAATGGCTAAAACAGCATCGCGGGTTTGTTCTGGGCCCAATCTTTTGCCAATGCGTTCTGTGCATTCAATCAGGAAATCGGGATTGAGTTTTCCGTACTCCTGGGCTAAAAACCGGATGCGTTCTTCGAGCGAAATATTCAGTTTGATGACTGATGAGTTTCGCATTTGTTCCCATAATGAGTTGGGGATAAAGCGTTTGCCAATGGTCCGGCTTTCGTCTTCGAGCCAAAGAGTTTTGTTTTTGTCAATTTGGTTTAAATGAAAAGCCAAGTTGTTTTCAAATTGTTCTTGCGTGGGTTGGATGAGCGTACCCATGCTGCCGTACGAAGATCCCTGATGCTGGGCAAGGTCTTCCAGATCAATCATTTGTTCGCCTGTTTTTTTGATTTCGTGCAAAATTTGGGTTTTGCCCGATCCGGTCATGCCGCCTAAAATAATGAGCTTAAACTTTTGTTCAAATTGCTCCAATGCCCAACGGCGGTAAGTTTTATAGCCGCCTTCTAGCAAATAGACTTCAAATCCATACATATTTAAAGCCCAGGCCATGGCACCGCTTCGCATTCCGCCACGCCAGCAATGCAAGGCTATTTTCTTTTCTGGGGCAATTATTAAAGCATCTTTAATAAAAGTGCTCCATTTTGGGCCGGTAAATTCAAAGCCTAATAAAATGGCTTCTTCGCGGCTTACCTGTTTGTAGGTGGTGCCCACCTGTACCCGTTCTTCGTTTGTAAAAATGGGCAGGTTATGGGCATTAGGGATGTGTCCCTGTTCAAATTCGGCAGGCGTTCGCACATCTGCTACCGGAATGGTGGCGGCAGTTTTCAGGAATTCCTCGATCGGTAAATGAACTATCATCGATTTAATGCGTACAAATAACGTTGTATGGTATTTTCCATGCCGAGGTACAAACAATCGCAAACCAGGGCGTGGCCAATGCTGACTTCTAATAAGCCCGGAATGTTTTGGGCAAAGTATTGGAGGTTGTGCAGGTCTAAATCGTGACCGGCATTGATGCCTAAGCCTAATTTTTGAGCCAGTTCGGCAGCTTCCCGGTAGGGTAAAATGGCTTTTTCTTTATTTTGATGAAAATGGGTGGCGTAAGCTTCGGTATATAATTCAATACGGTTAGTGCCGGTTTGTGCGGCAGCCTCAACCATTTTAAGGTCGGGGTCCACAAATATGGAAACCCGTATGTCTGCAGCTTGAAACTCCGCAATAATTTCTTTTAAATAAGATTGATGTTGGATGGTATTCCATCCATGATTGGAAGTTAATTGTCCTTCTGCATCGGGAACTAGGGTAACTTGTTCGGGTTTGTTGGCCAATACCAATTCTACAAATTTTTCTTCTTTTGGATTGCCTTCGATGTTGAACTCGGTGGTCAGGACTTTTTTTAAATCAAAAACATCGCGGTAGCGGATATGTCTTTCGTCGGGCCTTGGATGTACGGTAATGCCCTGGGCACCAAAACGCTCTGCATCTTGTGCAATTTGAATTAAATTGGGATTATTGCCTCCCCGGGCATTTCGCAGGGTAGCAAATTTATTGATGTTAACGGAGAGCTTGCACATTGTTCAAAAATAACAAACGCTAGGTTTTATTGGCTTTCTTTTTTTAATAAAAGCAAAAAGGCCACCCCGATAAACCGGGATGACCTTTTGCGCTGGGGATTATAAAAATTAATTCACCTTAAACTCTACCCGTCTGTTTTTCTGACGGCCTTGAGGCGTTTTATTGCTTGCTACGGGCTTGCTAGATCCATAACCGGTTGCTGCAATGCGGCTGCCATCTACGCCGGCTTCCATCAGGTATTCTTTAACGGCCTGTGCTCTTTTTACACTTAAAATTTTATTTGAAGCTGGTTTACCTACATTATCGGTGTGGCCCGATAAGATTAGGGTTAGCTCAGGTCGTTTAACCATTAATTCAGCCAGTTCATTTAAACTATCGAAAGAATAAGCTTTGATGGTAGATTTACCGGTTTCGAATTGTAAATCGGATACTGCTGTGAAGATGATTTTTTCTTCTACTTTGGTTAAAACAGGTGCCTGAGTTATTGGGCAGCCATTATTGGATGCCGGTCCCACTACGTCGATACATTTATCGTCTTTATCGGCCACGCCGTCGCCATCTTTATCCGGGCATCCTTTGCTTGATGGAGGCCCTGCAATTTCAGGGCAGGCATCTTGGCTGTCGGCGGTTCCGTCTTTATCGGTATCTGGGCAACCTTTAAAGGCTAGTGGTCCGGCAATGGTTGGACAAGCGTCTTCGCTGTCTAAAATTCCATCTTTATCGGTATCCGGACATCCTTTAGACATCATCGGGCCGGCCAGATCCGGGCAGGCATCTTCGGCATCGGTAATGCCATCACCATCTCTATCCGGGCATCCTTTTAAGGCTAAAATACCTGCAACTTCCGGACAACGGTCTTCTTTGTCGGCTATGCCATCATTATCCGAGTCAGGACAGCCTTTTAAACTTATTGATCCTGGAAGATCAGGGCAAAGGTCATCACGATCGGTTATTCCATCGGCATCTCTGTCTGGGCATCCTTTGGCATCGCGGCTGCCTGGCAGGGTAGGACATAAATCGTCTTTGTCGGCAATGCCATCGTTATCAGCATCGGGGCAACCCTGTGCAGATAATGGGCCCGGAATACTTGGGCAGTTATCGCCATTATCGGCTACGCCATCTCCATCACTATCTGGACAGCCATTGGTTTTAGCAGGGCCTGGTAAATTAGGACATGAGTCGTCTTTATCCGGCACACCGTCTTTATCCACATCTGGCCATGGGCATCCATCATTGTCTGCAGGACCGGCAATTTTAGGACATTTATCGAGTTTATCGCTAATTTTATCGCCATCTCTGTCGTTTTTCTTGTGTTTGCCTATGGAGATATTTAATCCGGCATACACATTAAAAGAGGTGAATTTACCAAGGCCTAATGCGCTGGCAAAATCATCGGTGCCAAGAAAAAAGGCTCCTCTTCTGGTAGCCAGACCAATATTGGTTTTTTTATAGCGTGATGCATAGGTAATGGGCAATGCAATTTCGTAAAGCGGTTTTTCAATTCTGGGAGAAATTGAAATTAAGGTTCCGAGTGGATCTACGACATCTGGTTTTTTAGTTAAGCCGCCCATGTAAGAAGAACCGATGTAGAAATTTTTAGCCACTTTAACATCTAAGTTGAGGTTTAAACGGGTAGGCAGTTTGGCGGTATATTTTTGGCTTGATGTTACTGCCGCATTTCCGTATACATATTGTAAAGAGGTTTCCAGATTAGCTAAATCGAATTGATCGATATCATCTTGGTACCATTGTACATAGTTGTTATCTATCAAAGAAAGCTGATGTCCTTCATTGTAAGTTATAGATCCCATGTCAACAATAGCTGCTCCGAACTTGAGTGCATATTTTGGAACGGAATTATCCACATGGGTTTTGCCATCCATTTCGTACTTATAATCTTCAAATTTTGGCCTGAATTCATATTCAAATCCAATATCAGCACCAAAGCCGCGACCTGCTTTATTCAGCACATTTCTTAGAGATAAATTGGTGTTATTTGGCGATAGAAATTCTGAATTTGAATAATAGGTCTTAATATTTACGCCATCGGTTGCAATAGTTGTATATGGGTCTATTATAGTTCCTTCCAGGACTTCGATGCTGGTTTGATTGTTATAAACCTGAGCATTTCCGCCGCCTAATAAATATTTGCCGGTTAATCCAAGTCTTAAGGCATGTTTGCCCGAAAATACCACCCGGCCATAGCTAATTGAGGTTTCGCCAATGATATTGGAATTAATATCAAAAGTTGCATTGGGGATATTGGCGAATTGTTCTGTGCCCTCCAGACTATTTACTAAAATAGACATTAATGGTTCTGATACGTTATTGGCACTAAATAATGCTCTTCCTCTGGTGGAAAAGGCGAAGCTGTGGTTTGCGCCCAATGAAGCCACGAAGGACGGGCCCCGTGCTTCCAGATTTACATCTAGGTTTTTGTTTTTCCCATTTTCCTGGAAAGTTAAAATGTCTCCAAATTTGTCTTTGTTTCGTATGGCATTGAAGATTTTGGGGATGGACGGGAAAACTCCATAATCATTAGCCACATAAAAATTTAGCGAAGCCAGATTAATCTGAAACTTCTGTTTGGAGTCGGCAATTTTTGCCGGATTAAAATATACCGAATTAACCGGCGAATAATTACTGTTGTTGAGTACGCTGAATCCCTGCCCATAGCCTGCTAATTGGGCAGCACATACCATTAGTAGCGCTAGATAAAATTTTTTCATAAGAGGTAGTTTTGCTTAAGTTTAACAATATGGTTTTAAATTGTTGTTAGCACTATAACGCACTTATTGTAAAGAAATTATGTAATAATTGGGAATTATCTTTTTAAGAAGCCTGAGATGCTAATTTTGAATTAAATATTTAATTAATGGGCATAAAAAAAGGGATAAGCAAACGCTTATCCCTCCACATTTTGAATGCTGAATGATTAGTAACGGTATTCGTCTGATTTAAACGGTCCGGTTACCTGAACTCCGATGTAATCGGCTTGGTTTTGATCGAGTATATCTAACTCTACACCAATTTTCGCTAAGTGTAAACGAGCTACTTTTTCGTCCAGGTATTTAGGCAGGGTGTACACCTTGTTTTCGTATTTACCGGTATTGTTCCATAACTCTAATTGGGCCAAGGTTTGGTTGGTAAATGAGGCCGACATTACAAATGATGGGTGACCTGTTGCGCAACCTAAGTTTACCAAACGGCCTTCGGCCAATACAATGATATCTTTACCGTTGATAGTGTATTTATCTACCTGTGGTTTAATTTCTACTTTGGTATCGCCATAGTTTTTGTTTAACCAGGCCATATCAATTTCGTTGTCAAAGTGACCGATATTACAAACTATCGCTTTGTCTTTTAAACTTTTGAAATGTTCGCCTTTTACAATATCACAGTTACCGGTAGCGGTTACCACGATATCAGCTTCTTTAACGGCATCGGCAAATTTCTTTACTTCAAAACCTTCCATGGCAGCTTGTAGAGCACAAATCGGGTCAATTTCGGTAACAATTACACGAACGCCTGCATTGCGTAAAGAATCTGCAGAACCTTTACCTACATCACCATATCCTGCAACAACAGCCACCTTACCGGCCATCATTACGTCTGTTGCTCTGCGGATAGCATCTACTAAAGATTCGCGGCAGCCATATTTATTGTCAAATTTAGATTTAGTAACCGAGTCGTTTACGTTAATGGCTGGTAAATGTAAAGTCCCGTTTTTCATACGCTCTACTAAACGAAGTACACCGGTAGTAGTTTCTTCAGAAAGGCCTTTGATGCCCGAAATCAATTCAGGATATCTGTCAAAAACCATATTGGTTAAATCTCCGCCATCATCTAAAATCATGTTTAAAGGCTTGCGGTCTTCGCCGAAAAATAAAGTTTGCTCAATGCACCAGTCAAAATCAGGCTCATTTAAGCCTTTCCAGGCATAAACCTGAATTCCTGCTGCGGCAATTGCTGCTGCTGCATGGTCTTGGGTGGAGAAAATATTACAAGATGACCAGGTAACTTCTGCACCCAGCTCAACCAATGTTTCAATTAATACTGCAGTTTGGATGGTCATGTGCAAACAACCGGCAATACGTGCACCTGCTAAAGGTTTAGAGGCACCATACTCTTGGCGTAACGACATTAAGCCTGGCATTTCTGCTTCGGCTAATTCAATTTCTTTGCGACCCCATTCTGCCAGGGCGATGTCCTTTACTTTGTAAGGAACATAAGTTTTCGTCTCTACTGATGACATAGTTTTTGTTTTTAAGTTAGGCTACAAAATTACACAATTATCTCTTTATCACGAAGTCAGCGATTTGTAAATAAGTAGAGAATTATTCGTCAGGCTAATGTTATTTAAATGGTTAAGATTAGCCTTACGGCGGATATTTATTATTTTTGTAAATATTAATTTAAAAATCAGATGTATCCAGAATATTTAGTAGCACCCATGCGTGAAGAACTTACCCAGGTAGGTTTTAAAGAATTAAAGTCGGCAGTTGAAGTTGATGAGGCTTTAAAAGCAGGTGGAACCGCTTTAGTAATTGTTAATTCCGTTTGCGGATGTGCGGCAGCTAATGCCCGTCCGGCAGTAAAAATGGCAGCAGCTTATGCTAAAAAGCCCAACCATTTATTAACTGTTTTTGCGGGTATGGAAAAAGATGCGGTTGATCAGGCCAGAGCGCACATGCTGCCTTTTCCTCCATCATCGCCGGCAATTGCTTTATTTAAGGATGGTGAATTGGTTCATATGATTGAACGTCATCAGATTGAAGGCCGTACTGCCCAAATTATTGCAGATAATTTAACGGCAGCTTTCGACGAGTATTGCTAGTTTTTTATGCAAAACAAAAAAGCCCTTCCGAATCCTGGAAGGGCTTTTTTGTTGGAGTTTTAGACTCCTTTTCATAAAAAATCCGTAGATAAACTCTACGGATAGTTTCAGCAGTTTTTACAAATAATTCTGCAAAACTTTTTCCAGTTCGGTAAAGCTTACCTTCATTTTTACCCGGCCCTGTTTAGCATAAGATATTTCTCCGGTTTCTTCCGATAAGATAACGGCCAGCACATCACTCACTTCGGTAATACCAATTCCGGCACGGTGACGCAAGCCAAAGTTTGGCGGAAGCCGGTCGTTTTCGGTTAAAGGCAGAATACAGGAAGCCGATTTTATTTTATTTTCTGATATAATGACCGCACCATCATGCAGCGGGCTATGTTTTTGGAAAATACTTTCTAGCAAACGCTTAGAAATGGCGGCATCAATTAATTCTCCACTGTTCTGAAAAAAAGGTTCCTCGAAATATTTGGCAAACACCATTAAGGCACCGGTTTTGGTTTTCTGCATATTGCGGCAGGCATCCAAAACCGGTTTTACCCGGGCCATATTATTTTTCACTTCTTCACTCTTACCAAACAGGAACGACCACCAGGCCTTATTTTTTTGCAGCGACGTGTTCTTTCCGATTAATAATAAAAAACGTCTGATTTCCTGTTGAAATACAATAACCAAAGCAATAAAGCCCAGGCTGATAAAGCCGCCTAAAATTTGGCTGAGCAAGCGCATTTGTGCCTGCTGAACCAATAAATAGCCAACATAAATAATCACTAATCCCAATAAAATATTTACGGCAATGGTGCCTCTAATTAGGCTGTAGATATAATAAATGATTACTGCTACCAGTAAAATATCAATCACATCGAGGAAACGTACTTGCAGAAAATTAAAATCCAGGTTCTCCATGAATAGCTAAATTATGAATTATTAAATGGCTGCCTGCATGGCCTGCACTATTTTAATGGCTTCGGCGGCCGGTTTTACATCATGCACCCTTAAAATTTTTGCGCCTTTTAGCAAAGCGATGGTATTGGCTGCCGTGGTTCCGTTTAGCGCATCGGCGGCGGTGCCGCCCAATAATTTATAAATCATTGATTTGCGGGAAAGGCCAGCCAGTAGGGGAAATTCCAAAGATTTAAATTCTTCAAAACGGTTTAAAATCTCATAATTATGCTCCAGCGTTTTGGCAAAACCAAAGCCGGGGTCAATAATGATATCCTGAACACCAAAACGGTTTAATTTTTCTATTTTTTCTGAGAAATAAGTCCCCATCTCTGGAATTAAATTTTCGTAATGTGCCTGCTGCTGCATGTTTTGCGGCGTACCCTTCATATGCATCATGATATAAGGCACCTGCAAACGCCCAATGGTTTCAAACATTTTTTCGTCCAGCTGGCCTGCAGAAATATCATTGATAATATGCGCTCCAGAGTCAATGGCCTGCTCGGCTACTTCGGCACGAAAAGTATCGATAGAAAAAATAGCCTTCGGAAATTCTTTAACCAAGGCCCTAACCACCGGAATTAGGCGTTCGGCTTCAGTTTTTTCAGAAATATGTTCGGCATTTGGGCGTGATGAATAAGCCCCCAAATCTAAAATGGCAGCACCTTCGGCCAGCATTTTTTCGGCTTCTTTAAGCACCTGGCTCAAACCCGGTATTTCTAATTTTCTGCCTTCTGGCTGATAAAAAGAATCGGGCGTAATGTTGAGAATGCCCATAACCAGCGGAGAAGAAAGGTCGAGTAATTCTCCACGCAGATTTAGCGTTTTCTTTTCTCCGAATTTTGTATTTTTACCCGTCATGAATTGGCAAAATACCGATAATTTTAGCGATTAATCAAATATAAATACCCGCATTTTGGCTCAAGATACTTCCGCAGCATACGATAGTGTAATTCAGGTTTGTAAAGACCTTTTTCTTAAAAAAACCAAAGATTATGGCACTGCCTGGCGCATTTTGCGATTATCGTCTATCACCGACCAGATTTTTATCAAGGCCCAGCGCATTCGCACTTTAGAGCAGAAAAAAGTATCGAAAGTAGGAGAAGATATCCAGTCAGAATACATTGGCATTGTAAATTATTGCGTTATTGCCATGCTACAGGCGCAATTGGGCGAAGATAGCGCTACCGAGCTTTCTGTAGAAGAAGTAGAAATGCTGTTTAACCAAAAAGTACAGCAAACCAAAGAATTGATGTTTGCCAAAAACCACGATTATGGCGAAGCCTGGCGTGATATGCGCATCAGCTCTTTAACCGACCTCATTTTGATGAAAATTCTTCGCGTAAAGCAAATTGAAGATAACGAGGGACAAACTTTGGCTTCAGAAGGTATTGAGGCCAATTATCAAGACATGCTCAATTACTCGGTTTTTGCCCTCATAAAACTCAACGAGAATCATGAAAAAAATTAGCATTGCATTCAGCCGTATTTTTGTAGGTCTGCTGTTTATTTTTTCGGGTTTAATTAAAGCCAACGATCCACTCGGTTTCGGCTATAAACTCCAGGAATATTTCGAAGTATTTCATGTCAGCTTTTTAGACGATTACGCTACCGCGATGGCCATATTTTTATGCGGACTGGAAATTATTTTAGGTGGAGCCCTTTTGCTGGGTATCTATGCTAAAAAAGTGATTTGGGGTTTGCTGGGTCTCATCGTTTTCTTTACCTTTTTAACTTTTTATTCCGCTTATTTTGAGGTGGTTACCTCTTGCGGCTGTTTTGGCGATGCCATCCCTTTAACGCCCTGGCAGTCTTTTGGTAAAGATTTACTCTTGCTGGCTTTTATCTTTATTTTATTCATTTATCGAAAAGAAATTCATCCCATTATAAAAAGTGAACCGGTCCAAAACATCGCGGTAGCTATTATTACCCTGTTTGGTTTTGGCTTGGGCGTTTACACCTATAATTATGGTCCGTTTTTAGATTTTCTGCCGTATAAAGTGGGCGCCAATATTCCAGAATTGATGAAAGCGCCGCCGGGAGCGCCTCAAGATGAATACGAAATTACCTACACGTTAAAAAATAAGCAGAGCGGAGCTATCCAAAAAATGACCGATAAGCAATACCTGAAACAGGAAATTTGGAAAGATGCGAATTGGGAAATTACCGGCGAACCGGAAAATAAGCTGATTAAAAAGGGTTTTGATATTAAAATTAAAGACCTGAAAATCACCGACGCCGAAGGTCAGGATTACACCGAGGCTATTCTAAATTACCAGGATTACCAATTAATTATTGTGGCGTATAACCTGTCAAAAACTAATGATAAAGCATTAGCAGCATTAAATGCTACCGCGATAAAATTGGCCGAAACGCATCAAATAAAAACCATTATTCTTACGTCCAGCGCTCCACGTGATGCTGATGAATTGAAAAAACGCCTGGGCTTTAACGCCGAATTTTATCATGCCGATGCCATCCCATTAAAAAGTATGGTGAGGGCAAACCCTGGCGTATTGCTGATGAAAAATGGCCTAGTAATTAATAAATGGCATTTCAGAACCTTTCCGGCTTACGCCGATTTGGCTGCCAAATACTTAAATTAAACTTTTTTTTATTGATGAAAATATACCTTATCGGATTTATGGGAAGTGGTAAAACCACTTTGGGGCGCAAGATGGCGCAAAAATTAAATTGTGGCTTTGCCGACCTAGACGAACGTTTGAGTGCACATACCGGCAAAAGCATTTCAGAATTATTTGCCTCGCTGGGCGAAGCCGGTTTCCGGAAATTAGAACAGGAAGTATTGCACAAAACCGCCATCGACGAAGATTTGGTGGTTTCTACCGGCGGTGGCACTCCTTGTTTTTTCGATAATATGGATTGGATGAACGGGCAGGGCAAAACCATTTATCTGCATGTAAATGCCAAAGCTTTGGCCAGCCGTTTAGAAAATTCTAAAACCAACCGCCCCTTAATTGGCGATTTAAAAGGCGAAAAATTAGAACTATTTATTGCAGAAAAATTGGCCGAAAGAGAATCGTTTTACCACAAAGCCCAAATGATGGTGAGCGGTATTGATATGAATGCCGATAAAATGATGATGTATTTAGAAGCGGCTCAACTGAGGTAAACGCCGTCTTCTTCCCCTTTTTCATCCAACACTACTAAAATATGCTGTTTTAAAACTGTTGCCAGTTCCAAGCCGGTAAAATCTGGCGAAACCGGAAAAATACGGTGACTTCTGTCTACCAAAACTAAAGTGCGAAGCTTTTTAAGCGGTACGTTTAAAAAGAATCCCAAACCATAAACCAGCGTACGGCCGCTGTTCAACACATCATCAACCAAAACAACTACCTGGTTGGCAACCTGCTCGGCCGGAATATTAGATTTGGCCTCTAAATGGGTGCTGTCTTTATCCAGTTCCAGGCGGATGAGGCTGATTTTAAGCGAAGAAATTTTCTCCAAAACTTTTTTCAAACGCTCGGCCAAGGTATAACCGCGGCTCACAATACCGGCCAATACAATCTCTTTTTCATCCAAATTATCTTCTAAAATTTGATACGCCATGCGCTCAATTTTTTGCTGAATTTGTTTTTTATTGAGAATTAATAGTTGCTGAGTACTCATGTTTTCTGGATGAATAAAATTGAATTTAAGATTTATTTGGGATATGGATAGAAAACAAAATTGGCACCTTCGGGTACAATTACAAAAAGGCACATAAAATGATGCGCATTTTTATATGTTTTGATAAAAGCTTCCTTTTTTTCGGGTTTCACGATGCCTTTTTCAATAAATTCTTCCAGCGTTGAAGCATGCACACTCCACTCGGTATGTAATTCGTCTTTATCTAAAATGAGTTCGCCAATGCTTACCACATGCTGATGGGCCAGAAAAATAGGATAAGCAGAAATGCCTTCTACCATAATTTCGGTGGCTACTTCTTTCAGCGACTCGTTGTAAAACTTCAAGTCGGCTTCCAGGCTTTTCAGCGGGCTTTCTTTGGGTGCGGCCGGCTTATTTTCTTCATCCCCCTCGGGATTGAATAATTCTTCTACATTCATTTCTTTAAAACCAATAAAGCTACGTTTTCTACGTGCTGTGTTTGCGGAAACATATCCACTGGGCGGATACGTTTTACTTCATATTTTTCGCTTAATAAGGCAATATCTCGGGCTTGTGTAGCCGTGTTGCAGCTTACATACACAATTTTCGGGGCTTCCATTTCTAGTAAACGTGTCACCACGTCGGCATGCATGCCCGCCCGTGGCGGGTCGGTAATTACCACATCGGCTTTGCCGTGTTCGGCAATAAATTCCGGGGTAAGGATATCTTTCAT
>CAZFAE010000022.1:30178-31246 GCA_964516035.1 uncultured Sphingobacterium sp. | reverse complement strand
AGAAAATATGATCTTTTATTACCATAATTCAAGCATGCAACAAATAATATAATGCGCAAAATTAAACTACCTTCATTCATGTTTTAATTTATTCTTCTTAATTTCACACCATTATATTACCTGATATACACGAAATAAACGTTTTACAACAAAAATATTCTTTTTTTAAACCTCCTCTTGTGGTGTCCCACCACCCTCCCCCCCCCCACCACTTGTTATATAATCCCGAAGGCCTTTTGTATTTTTGTGCATGCTAAGTACCAAACAACTTTTTTTACTGAATACCGCCCAAACTTCTCCCGAACCTAAATTATTGGAGATTGAGCGGTCGGAAGGCATGTATTTATACAGTCCGGATGGAAAAAAGTATATGGATCTGGTTTCCGGATTTGCCGTAAGCAATATCGGGCACCGGCATCCAAAAGTAATTCAGGCCATTAAAGACCAAGCCGACCGATTTTTACACGTAACCGTTTATGGCGAATATGTGCAGGCTCCGCAGGTTAAACTGGCCGAAAAATTAATTTCTGTACTTCCCAAGCCCTTAAAATCGGTTTATTTTGTGAATTCGGGTGCCGAAGCTACCGAAGGAGCCATGAAGCTAGCCAAACGCTTTACCGGCCGTTCAGAAATTATTGCTTTTAATCATGCTTATCACGGCAGTACGCATGGTGCTTTAAGTGTAATGGGCAATGAGCATTACAAACAGGCTTACCGCCCATTATTACCCGATATCCGGTTTATTCAACTGAATGAGAGCGAAGATTTAAACCACATAACAACCAACACAGCCGCTGTAATTTTAGAAACCATACAAGGCGAAGCTGGAGTTCGGGGTCCGGATATAGCGTATTTGCAAGCTTTGCGCAAACGCTGTTCTGAAACCGGCACTTTATTAATTCTGGATGAAATTCAATGCGGCTATGGCCGTACCGGCAAACTATTTGCTTTTGAGCATTTTGGTATCGTTCCGGATATTTTGATGATTGCCAAAGGCATGGGCGGCGGTATGCCGATTGGTGCTTTTATTTCAAGCACCGAAATTATGGATGTATTGAAAGAAAATCC
>CAZFAE010000022.1:2251-30078 GCA_964516035.1 uncultured Sphingobacterium sp. | reverse complement strand
TTGCGGATACCAAATTTCATAGAAATTTCTGGATTAGAATCTACGTCAACTTTACCAATTACTGCTCTGCCTTCGTATTCTTTAGCTAATTCTTCTACAACCGGACCAACCATGCGGCAAGGACCACACCATTCTGCCCAAAAATCTACTAAGACAGGTTTATCTGATTTTAAAACAACTTCGTCGAAGTTTGCGTCTGTAATTACTAATGCCATAATTTTTAATTTTTATTAATTGAATTCAAATATAATTTAATCGTTGCTATTACTCAAAACGCCCAATACTTTGTGACACTAATTCAACTTATAACTGAGGCCCTGTACGTTGTTAATTTGCTCTAGAAATTCGTTGGTTGGGTTAATTTTCAACCCTTTGGCCGGCATTTCTAAATAATTTCCTTCTTCAAAATCTACCAGGCGGAAACGCAAACTACATTTTCTATTGGGATGCTGTTCGGCATTGGTTTTTACAATCGTTTCTAAATGAAGTATCAAATCGTCAGAAATATCCTTTAATGGCAACTGAATAGTAAAGCTTTTGGCCATTTTATCTCTCAAATCAGAAAGCAGGGAGATGCTGGTAATTTTAAATTCCCAGTTATCGGCCTGGCGGAAGCGTTCGGTTACAATGCCTTTGAGCTGCAGAAAATACCCATCTTCCATAAACTGTTTCAGTTTAACGTAATCTTCGCCAAACAAAACCATTTCCACGGCATCGTGGTAATCTTCAATAATAAAAGAACCGAAGGGCTTGCCGGTTTTGGTGGTGCGATGCTGAGTTTTAGAAACCAGTCCGCCTACAATTAAATCGCGGTTGCGAATTTTATTGAACTCCAGCTGATCTTCTTCCATCATTTCGCCAGATTTTATCCGGTTTACCAAACCCAAATGTTTAACCTGGTGGGTACAGAAATTATCAATCTCAAAACGGTAATTATCCAGCGGATGTCCGGTAAGATAAATACCTATTACTTCTTTTTCGTATTTCAGCTTCTCCAATAATGGCCATTCCTCACTTTCGGGCAAGGTTGGTTCTTGAATTTGTGCATCTGAAGTGCCTCCAAAAAGCGAATTCTGGGAAGAACTTTGCTGATTCTGAAAATCGCCCGAATATTTAATCAAACGGTCGAGGGCATTGGTTAAGCCGTTTTCTTGTTTAACAAAAAACTTGGCCCGGTTGGTTTCAAAACAATCGAAACCGCCACCATAAACCAGGTTTTCGTATACTTTTTTATTTACTGCACGGGGATTGCTTCGGCGGGCAAAATCGTAAATGCTGGTATATGGGCCATTATTCAGGCGCTCTTCAACCAGGCTTTCTACCGCCTTCTCTCCTACTCCTTTAATTCCGGCCATCCCGAAACGGATTTCGCCTTTTTTATTTACCGTAAAGTTGAGTTCAGATTCGTTTACATCCGGGCCTAAAACCGGGATGCCCATTTTACGGCACTCATCCATAAAAAAGGAAATTTTTTCAATATTTCCCTGGTTGTTCAATACCGCCGACATGTATTCGCCGGGATAATTGGCTTTTAAATAAGCGGTTTGATAGGCCACAAAAGCATAACAGGTAGAGTGCGATTTATTAAAGGCGTATTGCGCAAAAGCTTCCCAATCGGTCCATATTTTTTCGCAGATCTTGGCATCGTGTCCATTAGCCAAACAGCCTTCGGTAAACTGCGCCTTCATTTTATTGAGTACGCTCAGGTCTTTTTTACCCATTGCCTTACGCAAAACGTCGGCATCGCCTTTACTAAAATTGGCCAGCTTTTGCGATAAAAGCATCACCTGCTCCTGGTAAACTGTAATACCGTAGGTTTCCTCCAGGTATTCCTGCATATCTGCCAGGTCGTAACTCACGGCTTCGCGGCCATGCTTACGGTTAATAAACTGGGGAATATATACCATTGGGCCCGGACGGTACAGGGCGTTCATGGCAATTAAATCTTCAAATTTATCCGGCTTTAAATCGCGGAGATACATCTGCATCCCATCGCTTTCAAACTGGAAAGTTCCGTTGGTATCGCCTTTTTGGTAAAGTTCAAATGTTTTGGCATCATCCAGCGGAATGGTATCAATATCAATAATTACCCCGTGGTTTTGCTTGATGAGTTTAAGCGCATCTTTAATAATGGTGAGCGTTTTTAAACCCAAAAAGTCCATTTTTATGACGCCGGCATCTTCAATTACCCGCCCATCGTATTGGGTAACCAGCAAATCAGATTCTTTGGAGGTGGCTACCGGAATAATATTGGTCAAATCATCCGGAGCAATAATAATTCCGGCAGCGTGAATACCCACGTTACGCACAGAACCTTCTAAAACCAAGGCTTCTTTCAATACTTTTCCCTGGATGGTTTTCTCTTCGGAAAGTATTTTACGTAGTTTTTTTACGTTTTCAAAATCATCATTGCTCAGCTCTTTTTCAATGGTATTTATTGGAGCAGTAAGCATTTGCACCAGGTTGGTTCCCGGCCTATCGGGCACCAGCTTGGCTAAAGCATTTGATTCTGATAAAGGCAAATCGAGTACCCGGGCCACATCTTTAATACTCGATTTGGCCGCCATAGAGCCATAAGTAATGATTTGGGCTACCTGATTTTTACCATATTTATCTACCACGTAATCAATTACTTTCTGGCGGCCTGCGTCGTCAAAGTCGGTATCAATATCGGGCATTGATTTCCTATCGGGATTGAGGAAACGCTCAAATAGTAAATTGTATTTAATGGGATCGATATTGGTGATACCGATACAGTAAGCCACCACCGATCCGGCAGCAGAACCACGACCTGGACCAACAAAAACACCCAAATCTCGGCCAGCTTGGATAAAGTCGGACACGATTAAGAAGTAGCCGGCAAATCCCATGATTTTAATGGTATTGAGCTCAAAATCTATTCTTTCTTGTGTAGATGGGCTGATATCTACATAACGCTTACGGGCACCTGCCATCGTAATATCCCGAAGGTATTCCCATTGGTTTAAGGTATCGTCTGCGTGGATTTTAAATTCAGCAGGAATGGGAAAATTGGGCAGCATGATATCCCGCTTTAAATCGAGGGTATCTACTTTATCTACAATTTCGTTGGTATAATCCAGGGCCTGGGGCAAATCGTGAAACAGCGTAGCCATTTCTGCCTGGGTTTTAAAATAGAATTGATCGTTCGGAAAACCGAAACGGAAACCACGGCCGCCTTCTTCGTCGGTAGCAATAGGCGTGCTTTGCACATCGCCGGTATTTACGCACAACAAAATATCGTGGGCATTTGAATCTGCCTGATCTACATAATGAGAATCGTTAGAGCAAATTACCGGAACATTATATTTTTGGGCAAATTTGAGCAGTACGTGATTTACTTTTTCCTGCTCCGGGATGTCGTGTCGCTGTAGCTCAATGTAATAATCTTCGCCAAACAAATCCAGCCACCAATTAAATTCTTTTTCGGCGGCTTCTTCGCCATCTCTTAAAATAGCTTGCGGAACGGCCGCCCCTAAACAGCAAGTGGTGGCAATTAAACCTTCGTGGTATTGAAGAATTAATTCTTTATCAATACGGGGCCATTTGCTGTACAGGCCTTCCATATAACCCAAAGAACACAGTTTTACTAAATTTTGGTAACCCTGGGCATTTTTGGCTAACATCAATTGATGGTAGCGCTTATCTCGATTTTCTTTGGTAAAGGTTTTTTTATGACGGTCGTCTACCACATAAAACTCGCAGCCTACGATGGGTTTTACGCCATGTTTTTTAGCTTCGGCCACAAATTTAAAAGCCCCAAACATGTTTCCATGGTCGGTAATAGCCATGGCTTTCATTCCATCATCTTTGGCTTTTTTGAACATGCGGCCAATATCGGCAGCGCCATCAAGCAAAGAAAACTGGGTATGTACGTGTAAATGGGAAAAATCGGGCATTTAAGAAAACCTTATAATTAAATAAACAACAAAACTGCGATCGGAACGGTTTAGAAATTTAATTCTTTCTGGAACATTTTAGCATATTTCCGGCGATCAAATTTATACAATTTTGCTGCCCTATACGATACTCCTTTTTGCTTTTCGTCTAACTCTTTCAGTATGCCGTAGTTAAGCATCTTTTTGCGGAAATTACGTTTATCTAATTTCTTATCAAGCACTACTTCATACAGCATTTGAAGCTGGGTGAGCGTAAACTTTTCTGGAAGCAATTCAAAAGCAATGGGCTGGTAGGTAATTTTTCTTTTGATTTTTTGCAGGGCCTTTTCAAAAATCTCGCTATGGTCAAAAGCCAGTTTGGGCAATTCGCTTACCGGATGCCAGAATGCTTTTTTAGCGTAATTGGTAATGGGTTTTAATTCTTTAGCCCCATTTATTCTGAGCATGGCATAATAAGCCACGGTAATTACTCTGCCCTGAGGGTGTCGGCTTACATTTCCAAAAGTGTGGAGCTGTTCCATGAAAATGTCTTTCAACCCGGTTAATTCGTATAAAATACGCTCGGCAGCGGCATCAATACTTTCGTTCTCTTCTACCAAATATCCCGGAAGGGCCAGCCAATCTTTAAAGGGCTCTTCGTTCCGCTCAATGAGCAATATTTTAAGTTCACCACGATCAAAGCCAAAAATGACACAGTCTGTAGTAAATATGGATTCGAAATTAGAGGGTATGGCTTTCAAAACAAATTATTTTATGGGATAAAGATAAATTTTATTAGCCGCTCTAAAAATAGTCTCCGGGTTATTATTAAAATTACTTAGTGTACTTTATACAATATGTTTTCACAAATGCTTAACTTTGAAATTATCAGACGTTGTAATTAACGTATATTCGTAAAAAGCTAACCAATAAATTAAGAATGAAAATAGGAATTAATGGATTTGGGCGAATCGGGAGATTAGCCTGCAGAGTTGCTGCCGCAAGACCTGATGTGGAGATTGTGGGTATCAATGATTTAATGGATGTAGATTATATTGCATATCTGCTGAAGTATGATTCTACTCATGGCCCATTTAAGGGTGAAGTTGAAGTGGTAAACGGCCAATTGCTGATTAATGGCAAAACGGTTCGCGTTACTGCCGAAAAAGACCCTTCGCAATTGAAGTGGGGTGAAGTTGGTGCTGATGTAGTTTTGGAATGTACCGGATTTTTTATTACTCAGGCCGATGCACAAAAGCATATTGATGCCGGCGCTAAGAAAGTAGTCATTTCTGCTCCTGCAAAAGATGATACCCCTACTTTTGTAATGGGTGTTAATCATAAATCGCTTAAAGCGGATCAAAACATTATTTCTAATGCATCTTGTACTACCAATTGCCTGGCTCCTATTGCTAAGGTTTTGAATGATGAATTTGGCATTTTGGAAGGTTTGATGAGTACTATTCATGCGGTTACGGCTACTCAAAAAACAGTAGACGGCCCTTCGGCTAAAGACTGGCGTGGCGGACGTGGTGCTTACCAGAATATTATTCCTTCTTCTACCGGTGCGGCTAAGGCTGTGGCTTTAGTTATCCCAGAATTGAAGGGTAAATTAACTGGTATGTCTTTCCGTGTTCCGGTTGCAGATGTTTCTGTAGTGGATTTAACCGTGAGATTGGCTAAACCTGCTTCTTACGAAACCATCAAAGCGGCTATGAAGGCTGCTTCTGAAGGTGAATTGAAAGGTATTTTGGGTTATACTGAAGATGAGGTTGTTTCTCAGGATTTTTTAGGCGATGCCCGCACTTCTATTTTTGATGCAAAAGCTGGTATTTCTCTGAATGATCAGTTTGTGAAAGTGGTATCGTGGTACGATAACGAATGGGGTTACTCTAATAAATTGGTTGACCTGGCTCAATATGCTTCTAATCTGAAAGCTTAAGAACAAGGATTAAAGAGCAAAGAAAAATGATTTAAAAAAGCCTCCATCGAGTTTCGATGGAGGCTTTTTTATTTATTTGGCAATGAAAATAATGTGCTGTTCGATATGTTCTGTAAGGCATATCGAATTTGACGATAAATGGAATTTAAAATCCCGATTAAATTTGCTTCGAGATGCGCAAAGCTAACATCTCGAAGAGCTGGAGAGATCTCCGCTTTAACATGATTGATTAGATGGAGAAAATCTGAGTAGCTAAACCCGATTGAAGTCCCGGTTTTCTCCGGGACGGAAAGCGGGGCTGGAGGGTTTAATGAATTGCAGCTTCGGTTTTTAAATGAGATTTCTCATCGCTATAGCTCGTTGGAAATGACGGGTTAATCCATAAAAAAAGCCCCCCGATACATCGGGGGGCTTTTAAAATTTAAAATTTGTTCAATTACTATTTCATTAACTGATCAAAAGTAAATGATACATAGTAAACGGCACCTACCATTGGGTTACCAAAGTTGGTTCTGTAATACTGGTTTGTGATGTTAGATCCACCGAATTTCAAAGTTAATTTTTGCTTTGGAATACGGAAGTTAACCTGTGCATCTACAGTACCGAAAGAAGCTACATCGCCAGTAATGAATGAAGAATTCCAGGTATAAGCATCTTGCCATCTGTAAGTAATGTTAGCACCTACGTTTTTAGCGATGTTACGGTTAGACACACCTAAGTTGTAACGTAACTCAGGGGTATTAAACTCGCTCTGCAAAGTACTGCTAGAAGTGCTTTGTAATTTATCGCTAGATACGTTACCAGAGAATTTGAAATCGTTTACTAAATAATCAACGCCAAAACCAAAACCATTAGATTTTACTTCGTTTGGATCGTTAACTACGGTACCGTAAGATTTGCTGGAAGTGGTTGGAACACCACCTGTAGCTACACCGTTAGTTTCGTTTCTGTATAAAGCCAAACTAGCGATGAAATCTTTGTAGGTTGTGGTATAGTAATATGCATCAATTAATAAATTTTTGCTAATCAACCCTTTGTAACCTACTTCAAATGACTGAGAACTTTCTGGTTTTAAATCTGAGAAATCATATTTAACAGGATTGCCGGCAACTACACTCTCACGAGTATAACCCTGACCGATACCGCTACGTAAACCTTTAGAATCTAAAGTGCTGGCAATACCACCAATTAAAGTAGTAGAACCGGTATTTAAATCAATGTACTGGTTTTGAGTAGTTGGGATACGGAAACCTGTTTGGAATGAAGCACGGATATTATTGTTAGGAGCAACGGTGTACACACCACTAATTCTTGGTGTAAAACGTCCTTCAAAATTCTGACTCTTATCGTAACGGGTTGCCGCAGATAATTTCAACTTATCATTTAATAATTTTTTACCTACTTGTAAAAATGCACCGTATTCATCGATGGTTAAATCTCTGGTGGCATCGTTAAAGATGGTACCGTTAGATTTCAAACTGTATTGTCTGAATGAACCACCAACCTGCATTTCAAATACATTTTTCAATGCACTAGTCAGGTTGTACATCCCTTCGTACTGATTAACGAAAGATTTATCGGCAAATTTGGCACCGCCACCAGCAGATCCAATTACTTTAGAAGTAATCCAATCTTTAGCCGAATCGAAAGTAGCTGTACCCGGTTGGAATCTGTTAGCATCTGCTGCTGCACGTGCTAAACCGCTAGCCTGAATATTGCTGTAACCACCCTGCAAACGAGCACCGGTATAGGTAGAGAAATAAGTAGGGACCCAAGCGGTTGCAGATGGGCTATACGTTTCATTCATAAATGCTGCCAAAGCAGTAATATTATAAGAATCTCCCGAATTTTCACGGGTGGTATATCCTCTTAAGTAGAAGTTTTCGCCTTTTAACTCCAATTTGTATTGAGATAAACGGAAGTTTTTAATTGAATAACGCTCAGAACCGGTATACACCGTAGTACCAGAACCAATATTTGCCTGAGCAATTAATTCTAATGAGTTATTGATTTTGTAATGGAAAGCATTTAAGCTTCTAATTGATTTAGAACCATAATCTGCTAAATCGCTTTCTTTATATCCGGTACGGGTAATCGCATCTGTTGGATATAAATTATTGGCATAAGCCAAGTAAACAGGATAACCGGCAGTTAATCCCGGATTTGCACCACTTTGGATATACGCCTGAATTTGCTGAGGAGTCATTCCCATACCGGCTAATTGTGCTAAACCGGCACTCACTTGCTGATAGTATGGAGTTGCAATGGCTTTTAATGACGGAATTAAGGTTTCATCACCATAAGTATTTACACCATCGTAACCAGAATCGGTAGCACGGGTACCCGCTTTGGCGGTTTGACCGGCTCTATCAAAGTTTGAATAATCTTCGGTTTGCCAATCTTGTCCAGACATGTATGAAGTAGCTGTTTTGAATGCAAACTTGTTGTTCCATGATTTGGCCCAACGGAAAGAATAATCGTACAATGGAGCAGTTTCACGCTGTCTGCTGTCTGTATGATTTACACCGGTTCTTAACTGAACACTTAAGCCAGGATAAGTAAATGGGCTTTTAGAATTCATTAAAACTGTACCATTGGTACCACCAGAACCATATAATGCAGAAGAAGCACCTGGCAATAATTCCACGCTTTCTACATCTAATTCAGATAAACCAATGATATTACCTACCGAGAAGTTTAAACCAGGAGCCTGTGTATCCATTCCGTCGGTTAGTTGATTAACTCTTACGTTACCGTTTGAGTTAAAACCTCTGGTATTGATAGAACGGAAGGTTAGTGACTGTGAACTACTTTCAACACCTTTTAAGTTTGCCAATGCATCATAAAATGAGTTGTTAGCTCCTTCTCTAATAGCTGCTGCACTTACACGCTCAATAGATACTGGAGATTCCAAAATCTTTTCTGGTGTACGTGATGCGGCTACTACCACTTCTTGTCCAAGTACAGCTTCTGCTTCTAATTGAAAAGACAAATTGCTGCTTGAACCATCAACAGTGGTTTCAATAGTTTTGTATCCGATGTAAGATAACACTAAAGTAAAAGGACCTTTTTCGGTAGTGCTGAAAGAAAACTTTCCAGCTCCATTGGTAGAAGCTCCTACCGTTTTTCCTTTTAAAGTGACAGAAACTCCGGGTAGAGTTTCCTGGCTTGACTTGTCAGTTACTGTACCAGAAATGGTCACATTTTGTGCCATTGCTACAGAAACCGTTACCATAAGCACCATAAGTGCTCCGGTTAAATGGGTAAAAATTTTACGCATAATAAGTTAATTTTTAGTTATAATTTGGTTTGATTAATGCTAATCAAATATAAACTTAGAACTTATTTTACATATAACAAATATTTTTTCTGTAGAGAATTCATTACAAATTCTGTAAATACCATTTTAGGCTACATAATAACCGGTTTAAACACCGATTTATTGAACATTGCTGGTGTTTTACCGATAATGGTTTATTTTTTAGATATTTACTGGAATAGAAAAAACCAACAATGAAAATTTTAAAATTCGCTATTAGTACATTCATCGCTTTAGCACTTACACTGAGTTTAAACCAAAAATGGGGCAATACGCCGCCAATGGGTAAATTCCTGGACCCTTTTCAGGGATTCTGGAAAAATGCAGAAAGCCGAAATACCGCAACCGAACGTGAATTAGACCTGGATGGATTGCAGGCTGAAGTAAGTATTCAGTTTGACGATCAGCGTATTCCGCATATTTTTGCTGAAAACGACCACGACCTCTATTTTACACAAGGTTACCTTACTGCAAAAGACCGTTTATGGCAAATGGATTTCCAAACCCGCTTTGCTGCCGGACGTTTGTCTGAAGTAATTGGACCCAAAGCCATTGAATTAGACCGTTTTCAAAGAAGAATGGGTATGGGCTTTGGAGCTGAAAACATGGTGAAGACCATGATGGCCGACCCGGAAATTGCCGGCATTATGAATGCTTACGCCGAAGGGGTAAATGCCTATATCAAATCGCTAAAACCGGGAGATTACCCTATTGAGTTTAAAATTTTAGATTATAAACCAGAAAACTGGACTCCACTCAACTCTGCCTTATTACTCAAATTAATGTCGGCCACTTTAGCCAGCGGCTCTAACGAATTTTACATGAGTAATATTTTGAAAAAATATGGTGCAGATGTAGTTAAAGACCTTTTTCCGGATTATCCTTTCCGCGAAGATCCAATTATCCCGGCAGGTACTGCCTGGAACTTTAAAGCAATAGCTGCCCCAAAAGCTCCAGCTGAAACTGCAGTAAGTGCAAACGCCAAAATCAAAACTAAAGAGAAAGACGAAGTAATTGGAAGTAATAACTGGGCCTTATCGGGCAGTAAAACTTCTACGGGCTCTCCAATGCTGGCCAACGACCCTCACCTAGATTTAACTTTGCCTTCTATTTGGTATCAGGTGCAATTGGTAAGTAATGTGCAAAATGTATGCGGGGTATCTATTCCCGGTGCTCCCGGAGTTATTATCGGTTTTAATCAAAATATTGCCTGGGGTGTAACCAATGTAGGTTCTGATGTTTTAGACTGGTACCAGGTTCAATTTAAAGATGCTTCGCATCAGGCTTACCGCTTTAATAATGAATGGAAACCTGTAAAATCCAGAATTGAGCAGATTGAAGTTCGCGGCGGTAAAACCCTTTCAGATACTGTTTATTATACGCATCACGGACCGGTAGTTTATTTAGAAAATCAAAAACCTGAAAATTTCAGCAAAGCAGACAATATCCCGGCAGGTTATGCCTTACGCTGGGTTGCCCATGATGGCTCTAACGATGTACGTTCTTTTTACATGCTAAATAAAGCCAAAAACTATGCAGAATATCGTACGGCTTTAAGTTATTATACTGCTCCGGCACAAAATTTCATCTTTGCCAGTTTAGAAAACGATATCGCCATTACGCCTAATGGCTATTTCCCATTAAAATGGACCGGTCAAGGAAAATTTTTGTTAGACGGCAGCAATCCGGCCAACGATTGGCAGGGTCGTATTCCGGCAGATCAAAATCCTACGGTTAAAAATCCGGCTCGTGGTTTTGTAAGCTCAGCCAACCAGTTCTCTGCTGATCCCACTTATCCTTATTATTTACACTGGGAATTCTCCGGTTATGAACGTGCCAAACGTATTAATAACCGTTTAACGGTAATGAAACAAGCCACGGTAGATAGTTTACGGAATTTACAGAATGACAATTACAGCATTTTTGCCGAAAACGTACTGGCTACCTTTATTGGTGGAGTAAATACGCAAAAGCTAAATACCACAGAGAAAAAAGCATTTGAGATCGCATCTAAATGGAACAAGTTTTATAATGCAGATGAAATTGGCGCCAGTATTTTTGAAATATGGCAAAAACAATTGGCCAAAGAAATTTGGGATGATGAATTTGGTGATAAAAACAGCCTGATGCGTTATCCATCCCGCGACCGTACTGTTGAGCTATTATTATCAGAACCGAATGCTAAATGGTATGATAATGTAACCACTCCGCAAAAAGAAACATTAAATGATGTATTGATCAGCTCGTTTAAATTCGCGGTAGATAGTTTAGAAAGAGCACAGGGACCATTAGGTAATAAATGGCAATGGGGCAATGTAAAAAATACCCATGTACCTCATTTGGCCAAAATTGGCGGGTTCGGTTCTAAATTTTTATTTAATGGCGGCTCAAAAACCTCGGTTAATGCCACCAGCGAAAGTAACGGGCCATCGTGGCGCATGATTGTGGCTTTGGGTAAAGATTTAAAAGCTTACGGCGTTTACCCTGGTGGCGAATCGGGTAACCCGGGCAGTTTCTTTTACGACGATATGGTTAATAAATGGTCTGAAGGGCAGTTGAATGAATTGGTTTATCTCCGTTCAAAAGACCAAGCCTCAGAACGCATCATTTCTAAATGGAAAATCACCAAAAAATAATTTAAAACAGAAAAAGACATGTTATTCATCCTCATATTATTAATTTCATTAGTATCACAATTTTTCCTGGCCTGGTGGATTATCGCACTCATCGCCTTTTTATTAAGCACCCGTTTGGGCGAAAGCAGCAAACATGCTTTCTGGAGCGGCTTTAGCGCTTTATTTATATTATGGACTTGCATGGCGCTATTACGTACGCTACCTAACGAAAATTTATTAGCCAAGCGGGTGGCAGAAATGCTTACCCTGCCCGATTCGGGTATTAACTGGCTCATTTTAATTGCCATTAGCGCTACCATTGGCGGTTTAGTGGCTGGTTTTTCTGCTTTAGCAGGATATCAGTTTAAACAGAGCTTTTTGAAAAAGAGAAGAAGATAGTTTGGCAAATACTATCTTTGGGACGTGAGATCCGCTTTAGCCAAAGAAATATTTAATACCAAAAACCTCCAAGACTTTGAACAAAAGTCTTTGGAGGTTTTTGCATTTCAGGCCGTAAATAATCCGATTTACCGCAATTTTATCCAACATTTAGGCATTCAGGTATCAGCTATTAAAACGGTAGATAAAATCCCCTTTCTGCCCATCGAGTTTTTCAAAAGTCATACCATTTTATCCGCTTCCGCGGAAGCTCAAATCACATTTAGCAGTTCGGGCACCACAGGCAGCCTAACCAGTAAACATCCGGTATTAGATTTAAGCCTTTATCAGGATAGCTACCGCAAAGGTTTCGACTATTTTTATGGAAACATAAAAGAATATACTTTACTGGCACTGCTGCCTTCTTATACCGAACGCGAAGGCTCGTCGCTAATTTATATGGTAGACGATTTAATTAGCCAGGCCAAAACAGGTAGCGGCTATTATTTATACAACCATGCCGATTTAGCCGAAAAGCTAAAAGAACTCCAATTACAAAATCAAAAAACTTTATTAATAGGTGTTACTTATGCCCTGCTCGATTTTGCGGAGCAATACCAAATTAATTTTCCGGAATTGATAGTCATGGAAACCGGAGGCATGAAAGGCAAACGCCGCGAAATGGTTCGGGAAGAGTTACATGAAATTTTATGCGATGGATTTGGGGTTAAACATATCCAATCGGAATATGGCATGACCGAATTGTTATCTCAGGCTTATTCAAAAGGAAACGGTGTGTTTGAATGCCCGCCCTGGATGCAAGTACGCATCCGCGACACTAACGATCCTCTGCTATTGTTGAGCGAAGGCAAAACCGGTGGCATCAACATTATAGATCTGGCTAACCTTTACTCCTGCTCTTTTATTGCTACGCAAGATTTAGGGCGCATAAGCACAAACCGCCAATTTGAAATACTCGGCCGTTTCGACCAAAGCGACATCCGGGGCTGTAACCTGATGGTACAGTAAAACTTACCCGGCTATCAGCAAGAAATAGTTCTTTTTTCCTTTTTGGATCACCAAAAACCGATCCTTAATGAGTTTAGAAGCATCAATGATCTCTGCCGGGTCGGCTACTTTTTCTTTATTTAAAGCTACTCCACCACCTTGAATCATTTTTCGGGCTTCGCCCTTGGATGGGAACACCGCTGCGTGTTCGGCCAGTAAATCAGTTAAAGAAATTCCTCCGGCTAAAGCCGATTTAGCAATGGTAAATTGAGGGATACCTTCAAACACTTCTAAAATATCGGCATCGCTTAAGCTTAATAAAAACTCTAAAGAACCATTACCGAACAAGAAATCGGTGGTTTTTAAAGCGGTTTGCAAAGCCTCTTCGCCATGCGTTCTAATGGTAATATCTTCGGCCAAGGCTTTTTGTAAAATACGCAAATGCGGAGCCGCATCATGTTCTTTTTCCAACCCCTCAATTTCTGCCTGTGTTTTTAGCGTAAAAATCCGGATCCAGGTTTTGGCATCATCATCGCTGGTATTTAACCAAAACTGATAAAATTTAAATGGCGATGTTTTTTTAGGATCTAACCAAATGGCGCCGCTCTCCGTTTTGCCAAATTTGGTTCCATCTGCCTTTTTAATGAGTTGGGTGGTAATGGCAAAAGCCGTTCCGCTGGCCTTACGGCGAATGAGTTCGGTGCCGGTAACCATGTTGCCCCATTGGTCGGAGCCGCCCATTTGTACCAAGCAATTATTTTCTTTATAGAGATAGTAAAAATCGTAACCCTGCACCAATTGGTAACTAAATTCGGTAAAAGACATGCCGGTATCGCCTTCCAAACGCTTTTTTACCGAATCTTTGGCCATCATATAATTTACCGTAATGTGTTTACCCACATCGCGGATAAAATCAAGGAAATTAAAATTCTTAAACCAATCGTAATTATTAACCATAACGGCAGAATTCGCTCCCGAACTAAAATCAAGGAACTTTTTCAATTGGCTTTCTAAACAAGCCACATTATGGTTCAAAACATCTTCTGATAATAAATTACGCTCAGCCGATTTACCCGAAGGATCGCCAACCATACCGGTTGCACCACCCACCAAAGCATAGGGTTTATGCCCCGCCCTCTGAAAATGAATCAAAGTCATAATTTGGGTTAAATGCCCCACATGCAAAGAATCTGCCGTTGGATCAAAGCCGATATACCCGGAAGTAATCTCTTTATTCAGTTGCTCTTCTGTTCCTGGCATCAAATCGTGGAGCATGCCACGCCAGCGTAATTCTTCAATAAAATTCATCAATAAGGGCTTTGTATAGCTAGCAAATATAGCAGAATTGCAGAAAAACACGCTTCTAAAACATCCTTCAATTCCAGTTTACAGACTCTTTTTTGTACATTTAAGCATAAGCCATGAATTTTCTATCGCACTTTTACTTCGACCAAACCTGCACCGACCCTCATTTGGTACTCGGAACCGTTTTGCCAGATTTGGTCAAAAATGCAAATGGCGCTTGGAAACTTCATCCGCAAAAACATCCGGAATTATTTCAGAACGACCCTGTTTTTCAATCCATATTTATGGGATGGGAAAGACATTTGGCAGTAGATAAATATTTCCATTCTTCGCCCTTTTTCGATAAACATACACGGCAATTACGCCTTGAAATTGCACCCTTTTTACAGCAAACAGAAGTAAGGCCCTCTTTTTTAGCTCATATCAGCTTAGAATTATTATTGGATGGCTTACTCATTACCGAAAACGGGATTAAAGTAGCCGATTTCTATCAGCATTTAAAAAACTGCAATAGAGAAAAAATAGAAACATTTTTAACACTAAACCAGGTAAATGAAACAGACTTGTTTTTCAAATTTTTCGACAGTTTTACTCAAAGCTGCTATTTAAACAGCTACAGCGATACCCACCAAATTGTATATGCCCTAAACCGAATTTGTATGCGCATTTGGCCAGGCGGATTAAAAGGTGCCGACCAGGACGACCTGACTTCAAAACTGCTTTTATATCAAACTCAATTGAAAGTAGATTTTAGGGAGATTTATGTGGAAATTGATTCTCATCTACAAACCTTGACTAAGGGCTAAAAACAATTATCTTCGCTGTATGTCACTTTTTGATATTAGAGAACGCATGGATGCGCTGGTTAAGGAATTGAACCAGCACAATTACAATTATTACGTACTGGCCCAGCCTACCATTTCAGATTTTGAGTTCGATAAAAAACTCGAAGCACTCGTAGAGCTGGAGAAAGAATATCCCGAATACCAGAACCCGGATTCGCCCACGCAAAAAGTAGGTGGCGAAATCACCAAAAATTTCCAAACCGTTAAACATCGCTGGCCCATGCTATCGTTGGGTAATACCTATAACGAACAAGATTTAAGAGATTTTGATGAACGCATTCGCAAAGCAATTGGCAGCCAATTCGAATATGTTTGCGAACTCAAATTCGACGGGCTTTCTATCAGTTTAACTTACCAGGATGGCAAACTGTTAAAAGCAGTAACCCGTGGCGATGGCACTCAGGGCGATGAGGTGACTGCCAATATCAAAACCATCAGAACCGTTCCGCAGCGTTTAAGCGGCAGCGGCTACCCCGACAATTTTGAGATACGTGGCGAAGTTTTTATGCATCGGCAGGCCTTTGAACGCCTCAATAAAGAGCGGATAGAAAATGAAGAAGTACCTTATGCCAATCCTCGGAATTTTGCTGCCGGCACGGTTAAGTTGCAAGACTCGGCAGAAGTAGCCAAACGCCCGCTCGACTGCTTTATTTATTTCCTATACACCGAAAAGCGTTTATTCCAATCGCACTGGGAAAGTTTACAGGCCGTAAAAAACTGGGGCTTTCATACCTGCGAACACAATAAATTATGCGGCAATATTGATGAAGTATTAAATTTCATCCATTACTGGGATGAAAAACGCCAAAGTTTAGGTTACGACATTGATGGTATTGTGCTTAAGGTAAATAGCTATGCCCAACAAGAGGAATTAGGCTTTACGGCTAAATCGCCACGCTGGGCCATTGCCTATAAATACAAAGCCCAGGAAGTAGAAACCATTTTAGAACAGGTAACTTACCAGGTGGGCCGCACCGGAGCAGTAACGCCCGTTGCCAATTTAAAACCGGTTTTACTGGCTGGAACCACGGTTAAAAGAGCAACTTTACACAATGCCAACGAGATAGAACGACTCGATTTACATGCCGGAGATACGGTTTTGGTTGAAAAAGGCGGAGAAATTATCCCTAAAATTATTGCTGTAAATACACTCAAACGCCAGCCGGGAGCACAAAAAATTATTTACCCTAACACCTGTCCCGAATGCGGAACCCAACTTATTCGTGAAGAGGGCGAAGTGGCCTTTTACTGCCCCAACGACGAAGGTTGTGCACCGCAAATTGTTGGCCGAATTCAACATTTTATCAGCCGTAAGGCGATGAATATAGACGGCCTTGGAGCAGAAACCATTGAAAGTTTTTACCGCCACGGTTTTGTAAAACACCTCAGCGATTTATATACCCTCCACCAAAAGCAAGAACAACTTAAAAGTCTCGAACGCTTTGGCGAAAAATCCATCCAAAATATGATTGATGGTATTGAAAAATCTAAAGAAATGCCTTTTGAAAAGGTGCTTTTTGGCTTGGGCATTCGCTTTGTTGGAGAAACAGTAGCCAAAAAACTGGCAGCCTACTTTAAAAACATCGATTATCTGATGCAGGCCTCTCTGGAAGAATTGACTACCGTTGATGAAATTGGTGGCCGCATTGCCGAAAGTTTATTGGCCTATTTCCGCAACCCTCAACATTTGGAACAAATTGCTTTATTAAAAAGCTATGGCCTGCAGTTTGAAACCGTTCATAAAGAAGTAGTTCTGGAAGGTAACCAGCTGGAAGGCCAGAGTTTTATCATTTCTGGTGTTTTTGAAAATTACAGCCGTGATGAATTGAAAGATTTGATAGAATCTTACGGTGGTAAAATTTTGAGCAGTATCTCCAATAAACTAAATTATGTGGTTGCGGGTGCCAATATGGGGCCTGCCAAATTAGAAAAAGCCCAAAAACTAGGTGTTCCTATCATATCCGATCAGGAATTGATGGAATTGATTGGGCTATAAATTGTTACGAATTAAATTTACCGGAATGCTTAATTTTGTATTCCAAATCAAAAATAAATGAACAAATTTTACGGAACTGGCGTAGCCCTGGTTACTCCCTTCAATACAGATGGATCTGTTGATTTTGCAGGTTTAAAAAACCTCATCGATCATATTATTAATGGCGGCGTAGAATACCTGGTTTCTCTCGGAACTACCGGAGAAACTGCCACCCTGAGCAAAGAAGAGAAAAAAGCCATCTGGGATTTTACAGTAGAAGCTGTTGCCGGCCGTGCTGGCTTGGTTGCCGGAATCGGTGGCAATAATACCCAAGAAGTGGTAGAAACACTGAAGAATTTCAATCCTAAAGGTTACGATGCTATTCTTTCAGTCAGCCCATATTACAACAAACCAACTCAAGAAGGCATTTATCAGCATTATAAAGCCGTTGCAGAAGCATCGCCCCTACCCATCATTTTGTACAATGTACCGGGCAGAACTGGAAGCATGGTAAGTGCAGAAACAGTTTTGCGTTTAGCCCACGATTTCAAAAATATCATTGCTGTAAAAGAAGCTTCGGCCAATTTCGATCAGTTTAACAAAATAGCCAGCGAAAAACCGGAAGGGTTTATGCTCATTTCAGGAGATGACCCGCTTACTTTACCCATGATTGCTTTGGGCGCTGTTGGCGTAATTTCGGTAGTTGGCAATGCGGTTCCACACGTGTTTTCTACCATGGTTAGGTTATGCCTGGCTGGGAAATTCACAGAGGCCCAGCCTTTGCATTACAGCTTATTAGACTTTACCAATTTATGTTTTATAGAAGGCAACCCGGCAGGTGTAAAAGCCGCTTTAAAGCAATTGGGTGTATGCGATGATAACCTGCGCCTGCCTTTAGTAAAGGTGAGTAAAAATATAGCAGATAAAATTGCCAAAGAATTAGTCTAAATCAAATAGGGTATTCAGAAACGGTTAAAACCGTTAATTTTTTAATCTAAATTCCACATAGTCCCGGGTTTAAACCCGGGGCTATGTTTTCTAAAAAAGACCTATAGATTTTGAAAACCCTTGCGTTTAATCCATAAAAAAGCCCCGATCAAATTGATCGGGGCTTTTTTATGTTTCTTGAAAGACTAATTACTTAGCTTTGTTTTTAGTGTCTTGCACTTCTAAACGGATAGCCTGAGCTAAGTTTTTCAAATCTTGCATTCCTTTACGGATACGAGTTCCAGCTGCGCTGTTACCTTTGTTGTAAAATTTGTCTGCATCAGCTTCTAATTCAGCTAATACGCTTTTGAATTCGTTAAATTTTTTCATTGTTTTGTGACTTTAATTTTTGTTTAAATAGGTTACTTCTTAATAACGTTGAGCTAATGTAGCGTCTTTTTTACTTAAAAAAAATAGTTCGATTAAATAAAATAGCTGTTTTTGGACGTTTTTTTCCACATTTTGGAGGCTTCTCCACAATAAAATCTTTCTTAAAATTTATAAATCGCTGATTGATAACTATTTATAAATAATTCAAACCAAAAAAGCCCTTCAGTAAACACTGAAGGGCTTTTTAATATTTCGTGTAAATTAAGCGCTTACTGGCTTTTGCTGGCTGTAATATCCTTGGTTAAGGCGTTCACCAACTTCGCTAAATGCCTTTAAGGTGCGCTCTACATCTTCTAAAGTATGCATAGCGGTAGGAATTAAACGCAATTCAATTAATCCTTTCGGAATAACCGGATACATCACAATAGAACAGAAAATACCATAATTCTCACGCAGGTCCATGGTAATACCGGTAGCTTCAGAAAGTTCTCCTTTTAAAAACACCGGAGTAACTACAGTATTGGTTACACCGATATCAAAACCGCGTTCGCGAAGCCCTTTTTGTAAAGCGGTAGCAATCGTCCACAGTTTCTGTTTTAATTCGGGTTGAGTTTTTAGCAATTCTAAACGCTTGCGTAAACCCACCACCATTGGCATAGGCAAAGCCTTTGCAAAAGTTTGCGAACGCATATTGTAACGTAAATAATTGGTAATTTCTTCGGTTGAGGCTACGAAGCCCCCAATGCCGGCCATAGATTTAGCGAAAGTGGCAAAATAAACATCCACTCCTTCCACACAATCCTGAGCTTCGTGAGTTCCAGAACCGGTTTCGCCCATGGTACCAAAACCATGTGCATCATCTATCATCAAACGGAAGCTGAATCGTTTCTTCAGCTCTACAATTTCTTTGATTTTACCCTGTGCTCCAGACATACCGAATACGCCCTCGGTAATTACTAAAATACCGCCACCGGTTTGCTCAACCAGTTTAGTAGCACGTTCTAACTGCTTAATGCAGCTATCAATATCATTATGCTGATAAACAAAACGTTTACCTAAGTGCATACGCAAACCATCTATAATGCAGGCATGCGATTCGCCATCGTAAACAATAACATCATTACGGTCTACCAAAGCGTCGATAGCAGACATAATTCCCTGATAACCATAATTCAACAGGAAAGCATCTTCTTTTCCTACAAATTCAGCAAGGTCTTGTTCTAATGCTTCGTGATGATTGGAGTTACCAGACATCATACGGGCACCCATCGGGTAAGCCATACCGAATTCGGCAGCAGCTTCGGCATCCGCTTTGCGAACTTCTGGGTGATTGGCTAAACCTAAATAATTATTTAAACTCCACACTAAATGCTCCTTGCCACGAAATTTCATGTGCGGGGCAATTTCTCCTTCTAATTTTGGGAATGCGAAATATCCATGAGCCATTTTCTGGTGCTGGCCCAGTGGGCCCATGTTCTTCGAAATTTTATCAAAAATATCCAATGTAAGTATTGTTTAAGGTTAATGATTTTACAAAAATAGGATTTAAAGGACTTAAAACCAATTTCAGGTTGAGCATAAATGTAAAAACCTCCGGGTTATCAGAGGTTTTTACATTGGTATTAGTCTACGTTATCGTGTAGAAAAGAATTATTTGGTCTTATTTCGGTAATTCCCTCATCGCTAGACAAAGTAAAACGAGAAACTTGCGACTCTGATGAATGAGGAACCTGGTCTAAAGCCATTTGTTTGCGTTTGTAAGCCGGCTCGTTTTCTAATTCTTGCAAACCATTTGAGGTACGCAATTTCATGCTTAGATCCTTTAAACGCATAATGCGTTCTTTAGATTTACGCAGCTGTTCTTCAACAGATTCGTCTGTTCTATTAAAATCCGGATGAGCTTCAACAGTTTCCTGCTCCTCTTCCATAATTTCTTGTTCTTCTTGAAGTTCTTCCTCCTCTTGTCTTTCTTCGGCTTGTATATCTTCGGCTTGGTAAGTGCTGAATGCAATTTCAGGCTCTTGGTCACGCATTTCAAACTCAAAAGGTGCAGGTGCAACAATAGTTTCTTCTGCGCTTTCCTGCTGTTCCATTTTAAACATTACCGGTTCTGCAAAATGCTCATATTGTTGCTCTTGCGTAACCGTTACAGACTCTACTCCTGCAAATAAATCGAGAATACTGGTTTTTAAAACCGGTTCATCCAATGCTGGAATTTCTTCTTTTTCTTCAATAAAGCTATTAACCAGTTCTACAGGTTTTACCAGCGGTGCATCTTCGGCAGTAAGTAAGGTGACTTTTCTGTCCTGGCTTTTACCTACCTGACGCTCTTCCATGGTTTGAAAACCGGTAGCAATAATGGTTACTGCTAATTTATCTCCTAAACTATCGTCGGTACAATTACCCCAAATTAAATCAGCTGCCAAACCGGCTTCCTGCTGAATGTAATCGGTAATAACCGTTACTTCATCCATGGTAACCTCTTTATCGCCAGAGCTGATATTTAATAAGATATAACGGGCACCTTCAATTTCATTGTCTTCTAATAATGGGGAGTTTAATGCACCTTCTACCGCTTTTAAAGCACGATTTTCACCTTCGGCAGCAAAGCTACCCATGATAGAAACCCCGCTGTCTTTCATCACGGTGCGAACATCTTTAAAATCCACGTTGATATAGCCCGGTATGGTAATAATCTCTGCAATACCTTTAGCCGCAGTAGTTAAGATATCGTCGGCCTGGCCAAAAGCAGAGCCTAAAGTTAAGTTCCCGAAAATTTCTCTTAAACGGTCGTTAGAAATAACCAGGTATGAATCTACATACTTTTTCATCTCCTCTAATCCATCTTCGGCCTGCATTTTACGACGCTTGCCTTCAAATGAAAATGGAGTGGTTACAATACCCACTACCAAAATATCTAATTCTTTTGCCGCTTTCGCGATGATTGGACTTGCTCCGGTACCGGTACCACCACCCATTCCGGCGGTAATGAAAAGCATTTTGGTATTGGAGCCTAACATCTGTTTGATATCATCGATGTTTTCGATGGCAGAGTTTTTACCCACTTCTGGAATAGAGCCTGCTCCCATTCCTTCGGTTAAGCTGGCTCCTAATTGTACTTTATTCGGAATAGGGCTTAATTCTAAAGCCTGAGCATCCGTATTACAGATAATGAAATCTACACCAGTAATCCCCTGACGGTACATATGATTTACGGCATTTCCGCCACCGCCGCCTACACCAATCACCTTAATAATTGATGACTTTTCTTTTAACATTTCAAACTGTAACATATTCTTCTTATTTAGGTATTTCTAACACAAATCATTCCTTCTGCACTGTAATACTAAGAAATTTTAAATGGGTGTTTTCCACATCTAATATTTTGTGGAAAAAAGCCTTTCTTGTGGATAATTATTAGAGATAATCTTCATCTTTAATATCATCTTTTATGAATTCTTTGCCTTTTTTTAGTAAGCGATCGAACAAACCAAAGCCTGTTTTTTCTTCTTCCAGCACTTTTGGTCTTTCCACCTTTGCACCTTCGGGAGTTTTTTCAATGACCTCTTCGGCAGATTGAATTCCTTTAATCAACAAACCAATACTGGTGGCAAACATGGGGCTCTTCAATTGATCGTAAGTTCCCTTTGGCAAAACCTCATTTTTGGCTAAATGTTCGTTCGGATAACCCACACGGCAATCTAATCCGGTTACATATTCTACCAATTGCGGCAAATGCTTTAATTGCGCACCACCACCGGTAATAATAATACCAGCAATTAGTTTTTTCTCGTATCCGGATGATTTGATTTCGTAATACACATGCTCAATAATTTCTTCCATACGAGCCTGAATTACATAAGCCAGGTTTTTGGCAGAAATTTCTTTCGGCTCACGGCCTCTTAATCCGGGTACACAGATAATTTCATTGTCTTTGTTTTCTTCAGCAAGAGCCGAGCCAAAACGGGTTTTGAGTAACTCAGCCTGGTTACGCATTACCGAACAACCTTCACGGATATCTTCGGTTACACTGTTTCCGCCAAAGGGAATAACTGCGGTATGACGGATAATGCCCTCATGGAAAATGGCAATATCTGTAGTTCCGCCGCCAATATCAACCAGTACTACACCGGCTTCTTTTTCTTCGTCGCTCAATACCGCTTCTGATGAAGCCAATGGCTCTAAAACCAAATCATCGGTTTCTAAACCGGCATTGTTTACACATTTAATGATATTTCTTACAGCACTTACATGGCCAGAAATAATATGAAAATTTGCTTCTAAACGTACACCAGCCATCCCGATAGGGTCTTTAATACCCGGTTCGTTATCTACGGTAAACTCCTGCGGCAAAACATGGATAATTTCTTCACCAGGAGGCATCAACAGTTTGTACATATCAGAAACCAGCTTATCAATGTCTGCTTTCTGAATTTCGGTATTTACATCTTTACGGGTAATAATGCCGCGGTGCTGCAAACTTTTGATATGCTGACCGGCAATACCCACGTTTACCACCTTAATTTCTACGTTAGACTGCACGCTGGCATCTTCTACTGCTGCTGCAATACCTTGAACCGTTTTTTGGATATTGGAAACCACTCCCCGGGTTACTCCCGAAGAATCGGCTTTGCCTATTCCTAAAACTTCAATTTTGCCGTACTCGCTGCGACGACCCACAATGGCGCAGATTTTTGTGGTACCGATGTCGAGGCCGACAACGATGGGTGAATTTTTGGCTGATGTAGAACTGTTTTCCATGATTTTATTGTATTAATTTTTTTATTGTGTCTTGTACTGTTTTTTGGGTACTGTCTGCCAATACCGGGCTGGTGGCAATAGTGTCTAAAGCTATTCCGCTCCGTTTACAAATTACCTGATTGGCATATTTCAGGTTAAGGGTTTTATAGGTATTCCAGCCTATTTTAGGCATGGCTTCTTTATAAAAAATGAGCAAATTCTTAAATTTCGATTCTAAGGAATCGGCATTTCCTAAAATAATTTGATGGTCGCCCACACGGGGTACCAATTGTATTTCTGAATTACTGTTTACATAAATCTGTTCAATCTGATCGCTCCACAGGGTATCTTTTGAAATAAATAGCGCCAGTTTAAACAAATCTTTAGCTAAAGGCGTTCTTAATCCGTTTACCCGGCTCTCTAAATCTTCGGTTATATTACCGGTTGCCACCAAAACCTGGGCGGTAAAATTGGGGCTCACCGGAATTTTTAAACCATTTTGGTCGATGTAAAAATCCTGGTTTTTAGCATTGAAAATGCGCAAAATCGGTTCACGCTGTTTAATGCGCACCCAAACAGTGCCATTCATATCGGCATATACTTTAGCCGTTTCTATAAAAGGATTGGCCTTTAGGGCGTCTTCCAAATTCTGGGTATTGATGGCATTTAAATCTTTACCCTGCAGCTGGCCGCCGGCATTTAAAAGCAAACGGTCTACTTCCTGTCGGGTTACAAAATTCTGATATCCCGGAATAAATACTTTTACTCCCACACATTTCTGATTGCTTTTTTCTGTTTCTATGAAACTCATCAGCAATACCAAACCGCTAAGGGATAATGCCCAGGCAAATCCAGTAAATATGGCTTTCCAATTTATCCGCTTAATCATTTTTTAAGATGTTTTTAAGTGGTTCAACCAAGGTATCAATATCTCCGGCCCCTACTGTTAGCAATAATTCGGGGCGTTCTTTTTTAGCACGTTCTAAAACTTCAGCTTTGCTGAATTTGTATTTATGCAGCATGGGCATTTTTGCCAAAATCATTTCAGAATTTACCCCTTCCATGGGCAATTCACGGGCCGGATAAATGTCCAGCATCCATAATTCATCGCTTAAGCTCAAAGCTTCGGCAAAGCCATTGGCAAAATCACGTGTACGGCTGTATAAATGCGGCTGAAATATGGTAGTTAATTTCCTATCGGGATATAAAGCTTTAACGGCGGTAATGCAGGCTCTTAATTCTTCCGGATGATGGGCATAATCATCGATATAAACCTGCTCAGGAGTTTTAACGATATATTCAAATCGGCGTTTAACCCCTTTAAAATTGGCCAGTGCCTCTTTAATTTTTTCGGCAGAAATAGCCAATGTTAAGGCTACTTCAATCGCGGCAAGCGCATTTTCTACATTGTGCAATCCGGGTAAACCGAGTATAATATCTTTAATTTGGAGTGTTGGAGCGTAATAATCGAATACAAAATCTCCATTTTCTATCCTTACATTTTTGGCCATTACCTCGGCTTGCTGAGCAGCGGCGTAGGTGGTGCCACCTTTCAAATCCAGGCCGGCACGATAAATTAGCTTTCCGCCCGGTTTAATTTGCGAAGCAAACAATTGGAAAGATTCTGTTAAATGACTGGCATCTCCATAAATATCTAAATGGTCGGCATCCATAGAGGTTACAATGGCCACATCCGGATGCAGGGTTAAGAAAGAACGGTCGTATTCGTCGGCCTCAACCACCATTACATTGTTTGAACCAAACAGCACATTGCTGTTATAATTGCTGGCCAAACCACCCAAAAATGCCGAACAGTCGTTTCCGGCATATTTTAGAATATGAGCCACCATGCTGCTGGTAGTGGTTTTACCATGGGTACCGGCTACCGCGATGCAAAACATACTCTGGCTAATAATACCCAATACTTCAGAACGCTTTTTAAGCGAAAATTCGTTGCTTTTAAAATGATTTAAAATGGCAGAATCTTTAGGAATTGCAGGCGTATAAATGATTAAGGTTTGTGCATCGTTTTCCTGAAAAGCCAGAGGAATCATATTTACATCGTCGGTAAATACCACCCCAATACCTTCATTCATTAAGCTGGAAGTAAGCGCTGTTTCGGTACGGTCGTAACCGCAAACAATGCAGCCGCGTTTGTGGAAATAACGGGCCAGCCCGCTCATGCCAATACCGCCAATTCCAATTAAATAAACCCGCTGAATAGTATTTAATTCCACAAGGCCTCCTTTTTTTCTGCAATCAATTTTAAAATTTCTTTAGCAATTACCTCATCGGCATTGCTGATGGCTAATTGGCCTATATTTTTACTTAAAACTGCTGCTGCTTTTTCATCTTTTAAAAGTGCCAGTGCGCTATCTGCTAATTGCGCATCGGCATCTGTATCTTTAATTAACAGGGCTGCATTTTTATTAACGAGCGCTTGTGCATTTTTTGTTTGGTGGTCTTCGGCCACGTTGGGCGAAGGCACCAGGATAACCGGTTTTTGCACCACACACAATTCTGCAATGGTGCCTGCACCTGCTCTAGAAATAATTACATCGGCCATCGCGTAAGCTAAATCCATGCGGTTTAAAAACTCAAGTACTTTAATTTGCGGAGCAAGGTTATTACCTAATTCTTGGCTAATGGCGGCATAATAATACTTGCCGGTTTGCCAAATAAGCTGCACATCTGCAGCTATAATTTTTTGCAAATCGTTTTTAATGGCACGGTTCAAGGTGCCTGCGCCCAAGCTTCCGCCGGTTAGCAAAATGGTTTTTTTATCCGGATTTAATCCGAAAAATTGAGCCGCTTCTTTTCTTTTACCTTCAACGGCTACCGATTCTTTACGGATGGGATTACCGGTGAGGCTAATTTTATGGGCCGGAAAATAAGCTTCCATACCCTCAAATGCCACACAAATTTGCTCTGCTTTTTTAGCCAGCCATTTATTGGTCATTCCGGCATGCGAATTTTGTTCCTGAATTAAATAAGGCAGGCCCAACTGCCCGGCTGCAAAAAGCAAAGGCCCCGAAGCATAACCACCCACACCTACCGCCATATCTGGTTTAAAATTTTTAATAATTTGACGAGATTCCCAAACGCTTTTTAAAAGTTTAAAGGGTAGTAAAATATTTTTCCAGATAGAATTACGCTGAATGCCCTGGATATGAAGGCCGATAATTTTGAAACCTGCAGCCGGAACTTTTTCCATTTCCATTCTGCCCCGAGCACCCACAAAAAGGATTTCCACCTGCTTGTCCAGTCGCTGTAAAGCCTGGGCAATAGCAAGTGCCGGGAAAATATGTCCCCCGGTTCCTCCTCCGCTTATGATTACTCTTTTGCTCATCGAATTAAACTTCGCCTAACACTATTTTACTTTTCTCTTTTAATTTATTCTCTTCCACATCGCGGCTAACGCTTAAAATAATGCCGAAAGCCACGCTGGTAAATAATATTGAGGTACCTCCCATACTTACCAATGGCAAGGGCACCCCGGTAACCGGGCCTAAACCTACGGCCACCGCCATATTGGCAAAAGCCTGGATAGTTAAACTGAAACTTAAACCTGCGGCCAGCAATGCCCCAAATGCCTTGGGGCTATGTGTTACAATAAGCACACATCGATATAAAAGCACCAAATAAATGAGCACCAAAACAATACCCCCCACCATGCCGTATTCTTCGATTATTAAGGCGTACACAAAATCAGAATAAGGGTGCGGCAAGGCATTACGTTGTACGCTATTCCCCGGACCTTTACCAAATAAACCGCCGGTGGCTATGGCAATTTTAGCCTGGTCGGCCTGAAATGATTTATCCTTGCTTACCAGCTCGGGATGCATAAAGGTATTGATACGAGAAATATAGGTTTTACGTCTTGGGCCTAAAAACATTACGCAAGCCAGTAATACTGCACCGGCTAAACAAACAATAGTAATTTGTTTGATACTGATACGGCCCATAATGAGCAATAAAATACTTACGCCAAACAGCATAATGGCGGTTGATAAATTGGCTAAGGCGATTAAAATAAATACCACACAAACAGAACCCATAATTGGCAGGAAAGCCTTTTTTACGTCTTTGATGTTTTCCTGTTTACGGGTTAATGTTCTGGCTAAATAAGTAATCAAGGCCAGTTTAGCCATATCAGATGTCTGAAAAGTCTGATTAATAATTGGGATGGTTACCCAGCGGCTGGCATCGTTTACATTGGCACCAAAAAGCAGCGTATACAATAATAAAGGCACGGTAATTACCATCAGCAATTTTGAGATGCCGGCATAATATTTATAATCAAGTAAATGGGAAAAATACATCAGGGCGATACCGCCGATAATGAAAATCATGTGTTTCATTAAATAGGCTTCGCTGCCCACGCCCTTTTTATAGGCAATGGTTCCGGTGGCGCTGTATACGGCCATTAAGGACCATATCGACAATAAAATGACGATGATCCAGATCCAGCGATCTCCTTTTGTTTT
>CAZFAE010000022.1:0-2151 GCA_964516035.1 uncultured Sphingobacterium sp. | reverse complement strand
ACCATATCGACAATAAAATGACGATGATCCAGATCCAGCGATCTCCTTTTGTTTTGCTAAATATTCTTTCCATTGACTTATTTCAATGATTATAGTTCTTTTACCGCTTTTTTAAACTGGTTACCGCGGTCTTCATAGTTTTTAAACAGATCAAAACTGGCACAGGCCGGCGAAAGCAAAACGGTATCTCCTTTTTTAGCCAAATGATAGCCAATTTGTACGGCTTCTTCGGCCGAAAAAGTGTTCACAATCACTTCCACATCATCTTCAAAAGCCTCGTGAATGCGATGATTGTCTTTACCCAGGCAAATAATGGCTTTAACTTTAGATTTTACCAGATCTTTCAACATGGTATAATCGTTGCCTTTATCTACGCCACCTAAAATCAACACCACTTCTGTATTCATGCTTTCTAAGGCGTACCAGGTAGAATTTACGTTGGTGGCTTTAGAATCGTTGATAAATTCGATACCCGAAATACGGGCTACATGTTCCAATCGATGTTCGATATTCGTAAAATCTCCCATGCTTTCGCGGATAGATTCATTGCGCAATTCCAATACTTTGGCTACAATGCCCGAGGCCATAGAATTGTACAAATTGTGCTTGCCCTGTAAGGCTAATTCTGTAATTAACATATCGAATGGTGTTTGATTTGGGTTTTCGAGATTAATAATGAGCTGACTGTTAGCTAAATAAGCGCCGGGCTCAGTTTTAGTTTGGATAGAAAAAGGATAGGTTTTAGCCTTCGGCTGATGACGTGCTAAACCTTTTTGGGTTTCTTCATCATCGGCACCGTAAATAAAAACATCTGATGATGTTTGGTTCTGGATAATCCGGAATTTTGAATTCACATAATTGTCCATTTTGTATTCGTATCTATCCAGGTGATCTGGGGTAATATTGAGCAATACCGCGATATCTGCCTTGAAGGCATACATATCATCGAGCATAAAACTGCTGATTTCTAATACGTAATAATCGAAATCGGCAGTAGCTACCTGTTTGGCAAAGCTTTGACCGATGTTTCCGGCCAGGCCTACTTTTAATCCTGCATTTTTGAGGATATGGTAAGTAAGCAAAGTGGTGGTAGATTTACCGTTTGAACCGGTAATGGCTATCAGTTTTGCAGTGGTATAACGGGCAGCAAACTCGATTTCTGAAATTACTGGAATTTGTTTTTCCTGCAATTGCTTAATAATCGGTGCTTTATCCGGTATACCCGGACTTTTGATTACTTCGGCAGCATTAAGAATTTTTTCTTCGCTATGCTGATTCTCTTCAAAAGGGATATTTAAATCGCTCAGTTCTTTTTTATAAGCTTGGCCAATTGGGCCAAAATCCGAAACAAAAACATCGTAACCCTGCTTTTGGGCCAGGCAGGCTGCGCCCACCCCGCTCTCGCCGGCACCTAAAATTACGATATAGGGTTTTTGATCCATTAGCGAATTTTTAAGGTTACAATGGTTAAAATGGCCAGTAAAATGCCCATAATCCAGAAACGGGTCACAATTTTGGCTTCGTGATAGCCTTTTTTCTGGTAATGGTGATGTAAAGGCGACATCAGGAAGATGCGACGGCCTTCGCCGAATTTCTTTTTGGTGTATTTAAAATATCCCACCTGAATAATCACCGAAAGGTTTTCTACCAAAAACACCCCGCACAATACCGGAATTAATAACTCTTTACGAATCATGATGGCAAAAGCGGCAATAATACCGCCAATGGCCAAACTTCCGGTATCGCCCATAAATACCTGGGCCGGATAAGAATTATACCATAAGAAACCAATACAGGCACCTACAAATGCTCCGGCAAAAACCACCAGTTCTCCCGAGTTGGGGATGTACATGATGTTGAGGTAATCGGCAAAAATGGTATTACCCGATACATATGCCAAAATGGCCAGTGTAATGCCCACAATTGCAGACGTTCCGGTAGCCAAACCGTCTATCCCATCGGTAATATTGGCGCCGTTAGAAACTGCCGTGATAATGACGATCACGAACAAGAGGAACACCAATAGCGCATATTTCTCGTAACCATCGCCTAAAAATTTAAGCACTTTGGCATAATCAAACTCGTTGTTTTTATAAAACGGGAGATTGGTTATGGTCGATTTTACATCTTGGGTATAATATTCTTTACCGC
>CAZFAE010000021.1:22020-31539 GCA_964516035.1 uncultured Sphingobacterium sp. | reverse complement strand
TAAATACTAAATACTAAAAAATTAACCCTTACTCACTTTCAAGCGCATACCCGGCTGCAGGGCATTGCTGCGTAAACCATTCCAGGCTTTAATTTGCGCTAGGGTAACTCCGGGGAATTTTTTGATGATAGTACTCAGATTCTCTCCTTTTTTAACCACATGATACTTAACAGCGGTACTTTTAGTTGATGTTAAACTTTTAGATTTAGCTGCTGCTGATACCGAACTTTTAGCGCTTCCATTAAGTATCTGATATAAAGCCGTATAATCTGGCTTAACCGAGGTTGGGATAACCAGCGATTTAGGAGCTTCGGGACTGCCTTTAACCATCATTTTTTTATAGGCCGGATTGAGCAGCAGTAATTGCTGCAAATCAATACCTGTTGCCCGGGCTACGGCAGCCAAAGAAACAGGCTTAACCACATCAAAAACATCGGTTAAAGTATTAAAATTAGGAGCAAGCGGATTGATATCGTAAGCTTTATAATTACTCATGATATAGGCTGTGGCAATAAATTTAGGTACGTAATTGCGTGTTTCGGCAGGTAGATATGGACTAATGGCCCAAAAATCGGCCTTGCCGCCTGCCTTAGCAATAGCACGTGAAACTGCGCCACGACCGGCATTATAAGAAGCAATGGCTAAAAACCAATCGCCAAACTGGTTAAAAGCATCTCGTAAATAAGCGGCGGCAGCCTTACTGGCCTGTACCGGATCTTTGCGTTCGTCTACTTCCTGATTTATTTTTAAACCGTAGCCTTTGGCCGTAGCAAACATAAACTGCCAAGGGCCGGTGGCTCCAACCCGAGACACGGCGTTTGGATTGAGCGCTGATTCTATGACCGATAAAAATTTCAGTTCTTCTGGTAAGCCAAACTCTTTAAATACTTTTTCGTAAACCGGGAAATAATAAGACGAGAGTCCCAGCATTTTACCCACCTGCTGCTTACGGCCACTATATAAATCGATATAGCTTTGTACCGCTGCATTATTGGTAAAAGGAATTCCGGGTGGTACTACCTGATGCGCCAAACTATCTGCACGGAAATTATCAGATTGTAAAGGCAAATAAGCTAATTCTGATTTCAAAGCAACCGAATCTGCTGGAGTAATAGTTTCGAGTACACTTTCTGGGCCATGCAGCAGCTTTGCCTGCACTAAATGCACAAACAGGCATAGGTATACCGAAAGCATTAATTTCCACTTCATCTGAATGATTTACGTGTAAAAAGTAGTCTGCTTAATTAGACTGTTGAATAGAGTATTGGATAACAGCCTTGTGTTAGAACAGAAGAGTTAAAACGGAAAAGTATCCGAATTATTTTGTTTTATCTTCTTCTTTAGGTGAATCGCCGTCTTTAGCGTCTTTGAATTCTTTTACACCTTTACCTAAACCACGCATTAATTCAGGAATTTTTTTGCCTCCAAAAAGCAATAAAACCATAACTAAAATGATAATGATTTCGGGAGTGCCTAGACCGGCTATTAATAAGATATTCAACATAATTTTTTATTTTAAGGATGTTTGATCTTTGTTTTCATCAGAGGATTTAGCCGGATTTAAATCATCGCGTGTTTCCTCTATATTTTGTTGTACTTCGTTAATATTCCGATGAATTTCACGCTTCACGTTATCAGAAGCATCTTTAAATTCACGTATGCCTTTACCCAGGCCACGGGCCAGTTCGGGGAGTTTATTTCCGCCAAATAACAAAAGTACCGCCAACAAAATTAATAGTAATTCTGGCGTACCAATGTTTAAAAATAGAAGCAAATCAGTTTGCATAGCAGCTTATTAGTCTACAAATATACGACATTTTTAAATGAGCGAAATGGTAATTACTTAGCTAACCAGCCTGCCGGGTTAAGCGGACTACTTCCCTTCCAAAGTTCAAAATGAACTTCGGTGGTGTCATCGGTAGGGTCTGTAGCTGCGGTACCTAGATTTTGTTTCAAGTTTACTTTCTGCCCTACTGATACATTTACAGACCTTAAATTGGCATACATGGTAAAATATTCACCATGTCTAATCATAATTACAGAGGTGGCTCCAACACTAAATATTCTGCGTACTTCACCAGCAAAAACTGCTCTTACCGCTGAACCCGGAGCAGTCTGAATATCTACCCCATTATTCTGAGTGGTTACATTAGCTCCATAACTGTGCAGTCCAAAACCTTCAGTAATATTACCACTGGCTACAGGCCAGGGTAATTTGCCACGATTTCCTAAAAAATCGGAAGATAATTTGGCTGCTTCCGGCGTAGCCGCCAAAATACTTGAACCCTTGGCTATTGGTTTTACAGCAGGTGCTGTACGGTTTTCTGCTTTGGCTTTATCGGCATCTGCCTTAGCAGCCAATTCGGCCTTGCGCACTTCTGCTGCAATTTCACGGGCAATGGCAGCCTGTAGCGCACGGTTCAGCTGAATAGATTCTTTCTGCTTCTTACTTAATTCCTGCTTCAGCTGTTTTTCTTTTTTGGTTAAGCCGGTAAGTACCTGAGTTTGGTTCTTTTTTTCTTTCCCCAGTGTTTGTTTTTCTTTTTGTTCATCGCTTAACAAATAGGTTTTCTCCTTTTTATTCTGATCTAACTGTACAATTTTAACGTTCAGGTCTTTTTGGGTGGTTTGAATATATCCGGCTTGTTTTTTTCGGTATTGGGTAAATTGCTGCAAATATTTAAGTCGCTTATAAGCTTGATTAAAATTATCGGCAGCAAAAACAAACATTAGTTTACTGTAAGCACTTTGGTTACGTTGTTCAAAACGCAACATGGCTGCATATTCCTTTTTTAATTGATTGAGCTGAGATTGCAGCGTGAAAACCGTATTGGTATTCTGAGCTATCTCATTGTCCAATAATTTAATTTCAGAATTGATGGTTTTGATTTTTTGTTCGCGAAGGCGAATTTTAGTATTCAGCACCTTAATTTGCTTAAGAGATAAACTCTTTGTAGAAGAAGTTTTATTTAATGTGCGGTTAAGTTGTTCGATTTCTCGCGTAAGTGCTTCTTTACGTCTTTTGAGTTCGGCACTACTCTGACCAAAAGCGTTAATGCACAGGATTAAAAAAAAGAAAAAAAGTAAATATTTAACCCGTTTCATGGCGCAAATGTATTTAAAATTAATTTTTCACCGAAAACCTTTTCGGAACGCTAAATGGAAAATCGAGTGCGATATCTTTCTCAATTTTGGTGTATTTCAATTCGGCCTGAATTAATTTTGCACCCACCATTGATTCTAATTTCATTTGATGCGGCATGGCCAAGCCGGCATCGATAAAAAAATCTGAATATTTTACGCTGAGTTTTTGGCCTGTAAAGGTATCTTCCAACACCGAACTTTTGGGTTTAAATGCCTCATTAAACAGAATAAGGTAAGCCAAAGATTCTGCCCGACCACTTAACTGTAATTGGTTATCGAGCAAACTGATAGTGGGCTTCTGAGTAAATACCTCATTCCATACGTTGCCTATTATTATGGATTGTAAGGTTCCGAAATTGATTTGTTGGTTAGTATAATTGGCAATAAAACTAAAAGGTTTTTTGATGTAGGTGCTTTCCAGCCGATTGATGATAAAAACACTATCGGGTGTAATCATCATTCTGGCAACTTCTAAACCGGCAATTGCGGTAACTGAAATCCACATTTTTTGGTCTTTGGCCATTCTAAAATTGATGGTTACGTCATTATCCGCCCCATCCATATTAAGCAAAGCCTTGGCTTTAATGGCCAGGGTAGTAAAATCTGTTTGCGCCTGCTTAATGGTTGCTATTCGTTCCTCATTATCTTTATCAACCGGATTGATTTCTACCTTAGTTAAGGCTTTTTTAGTTCTGCAGGCTCCAAAAATCAGTGTAAAACTGAAAAAGAATAAAATATAGGCGCTTGGTTTATTGAAAAATTTCATTTTTTATTCCTTTTAAGATAAACCGGTATGTCCGTAACCACCCGCACCACGTACCGTTTCGGTTAATATTTCTACCTGCTCCCAGTTAATTTGTTCGTGCCGGGCAATAATCATTTGTGCAATGCGGTCGCCATTTTGCACTACAAAATCGGTATCAGAAAAATTAATCAATAGTATTTTAATCTCTCCCCGATAATCGGCATCAATGGTGCCCGGGGAATTTAATACCGTAATACCGTGCTTTAAAGCCAAACCACTGCGAGGTCTGATTTGTGCTTCGTAACCAGCGGGTAATTCAATAAACAAACCGGTTGCAATTAGTTTACGTTCCATCGGTTTAATGGTTACAGGTTCTGACAAAAAAGCTTTCAAATCCATACCGGCCGAAGCCTCGGTTTCGTAGGCCGGAAGCACATGATTTGATTGATTGATGATTTTAATTTTCATCGATTAAGCACGCTTAAATAATTGTTTTAATTCTTTTCGTTCGGCCAAAACGGCTCCGGCTACAAAGAGAACAAATAATCCATTACCTATGATCAGATTTCGGTTAAAAAGTTTAAACGATAGCCAAACCAATATCGCGGTAGCAAAAACATAAAAGACGTTTTTTTTAATTTGATAAGGGATGGGGTAATTTTTCTGTCCCAGGATGTAAGAAAGGACCATCATGCTTGCGTAGGCTATTAAAGTTATCCAGGCCGATGCTGTAAAGCTGTAAACCGGTATAAGCCATATATTTAAGCCGATGGTTAAAATAGCGCCTACCGCAGAAATATAAAGTCCATAGCGGGTTTGGTCTGACAGTTTATACCAGATAGATAAATTCATATAAATGCCCAAACTGATGTAAGCAAACAGCAATACCGGCACTACCTGTAAACCGGACCAATACAATTCTTGCTGTGTAGCATTACCTCTGATAAAGTATTTTAAAAGCTCGATGTTGGCTACCAGGCCCAGGGCAATAATGCAAACTCCTATCACAAAAAAATTCATAATACGGGCATAGGTTTGCCCTGAGTTTTGACTTTTAGCATGACTGAAAAAGAAAGGTTCGGCACCTAAACGGAAAGCCTGAATAAATATGCTGAGAAAAATAGCCAGTTTACAACAGGCGCCGTAAATTCCTACTTCCTGCTGACTAATTTCTGCGGGAAGCAATCGTCCCAAAAAAATCTTATCTATATTTTCATTGATGATGAAGGAGATATTGGCAATTAAAATTGGCCAGCTGTACGAAAGCATATCCTTCAACATTTTAAAATCTAGTTTTAATTTAAGCTGCAATAATTCCGGAAGAAGTAGCAGCAGCATGGCGGCGCTAGCTATTAAATTGGAAATAAACACGTAACCCACCCAGCCCGGCCTAAACCAGGAGGCCAAAAATTGTGCTCCCGGATATTGGTTTTGAATTATTGCCGGTATGCCGAATATAAAAAACAGGTTTAAGCCTATAAAAATAACTATGTTGATGAATTTTAAGCTAGCGTAACGGATAGGACGGCCATCGGCCCGGAGTTTGGCAAAAGGGATTACCGTTAAGGCATCAATCACTAAAATGTAGATGAAATATTTAACAAATTGTCCGTAATCGGGGTTAATTTGTCCGCCTCTCTGCATCCAGGCGGCAATATCATCCACAAAAAAAATAGCGAACAACCAGAAAGAAAGGGCCAGTGTGGCGATACTAAAAAAGGTATTCTGATATACCTTGTCTTTATTGTTTTCGTATTTCTGGAGGTAGCGAAAAAAAGTGGTTTCCATACCAAAAGATAGCAGGGCATTGAGCATAGAGGCCCAGCTGTACATGGTGGTAAAAATACCGTAAGCCTTGGCGGGATAAACCAATACGTAAACCGGCGTTAAAAAGAAATTGAGCACCCTCGAAAAGACAGTGCTTATTCCATAAATGGCGGTTTGGCCGGCAAATTTTTTAGCTGTAGACAATCGCTTGGTTTAAAAAGGATTAAGGTTGGGTAATTTTCTTGATGACTTCAAAATTACGATAGTTTTTTATTTCGCCTTCATGTGTTTCCACTTTTTCTACCTGGGCTTTATCGGGGCCCTTGCCGCAAAAATTAAGGAGTTCTTCCAAAGAAAATTCGTCTCCTTCGGCTTCAATATACACCGAGCCGTCGGGGCGGTTCATCACAATACCTTTTACGCCTAAAAAATCGGCAATGGCTTTGGTGCTGGCTCTAAAAAACACCCCCTGCACTTTACCGTAAACACTTATTTGTAAGTTTTTCATCTTGATTAAAATTCCAGTTGGCTTAGGCGATGTTTTTCGGCCAAAAACTCTTGCCATATTTCGTGTAAAATTTCTGCGGCAGGCTGAATATCATCTAACATGGCCGAAACCTGGCCAATTTCCAACTCGCCTTCTTTTAAATCGCCTTCAAACATGCCTTTTTTAGCTCTAGAACGGCCCAAAAGTTGCGCCAGTTCTTCTTTACCTGCTCCACGCTGTTCGGCTTCGGCAACCTGTTGTGCAAATTCATTTTTTAATAAACGAACCGGAGTTAAGGGTTTTAAACTGAGTTTGGTATCGCCTTCTTTGGCGGCTAAAATAGCTTGTTTAAAATTTTGGTGGGCCGATGATTCTTCGGCTACGGCAAAGCGAGAACCAATTTGCACGCCATCGGCTCCTAAAGCAAAAGCAGCCAGCATAGATTTACCGCTGGCAATTCCTCCGGCGGCAATCAAAGGCAAATTAACGGCTTCTCTAATCATCGGAATAAGGCAGAGCGTGGTGGTTTCTTCTCGGCCATTATGGCCACCAGCCTCAAAACCTTCGGCAACCAGGGCATCAACTCCGGCATCAGCCGCTTTTAACGCAAATTTTGTATTAGATACCACATGAACTACAATAATGCCTTTTTCTTTGAGAAAGGGGGTCCAGGTGGCCGGATTGCCGGCCGAGGTAAAAACAATTTTCACCCCTTCGGCTACCACAATATCCATCAGCTGGTCTATATCCGGATAAAGCAAAGGAATATTTACGCCAAAAGGTTTAGAAGTGGCCTGTTTACATTTGCGGATGTGTTCTTTTAATACTTCGGGATACATAGACCCGGCGCCAATAATACCCAAACCGCCTGCATTAGAAACGGCCGAGGCCAAACGCCAGCCGCTGCACCAAACCATGCCGGCCTGGATGATTGGATATTGAATGTTGAATAGCTTTTGAACCCGATTCATCAGGCTAAATTGACGCTTTAGAATTAAAGCACAAAATTTTAGCGCTTTAAATGATTCTTTTAATCCCCGATTCGGGGGTTAAACTTAAATTCTGGGTGAAAGTAATGAGATTCAGTCCTGGTTTTTTGCCTTTTTCTAAAGTACCAAAAGTTTTATCTATCCCTAAATATTTAGCTCCATTGATGGTTGCCCATTTAATGGTTTCTAGCAAATCTAGCTGCGGGAAATGCTGATGCAGGGTTTTCAGTTCAGAAAGGATACATAATTTATCGTTCGACGCGTAACTATCGGTGCCCAGCGTGATGGTAAAATCCTGCGGCAGAAATAAATCTATTTTAGGTAAGCGGTTTTCGATGTATAAGTTGGCTTTGGGGCAAAAACACCAGTACACATCGCGATTAAAACGACGTACAAAAAACAAATCTTTTAAACTGGTATAGGTATTATGCACCAATAAAATGCGTTGATTCTCGGGAAATGAAGGAGTTAGGGTTTGTAAAGAATTTCGTGCCTGTGGCTTAAAAAATTCGATATCTTGCTTTAAATGCTCGTATAAGTCTAAAAATTCTCCAGTTTTATACCTAAAAAACTTGTTCTCTTCCTCGGTTTCCTGATTGTGGATACTGATTAAGTTTTCGTTTTTCTTGCAGTAATTATAAATTTCGCGAAGCAATTCTTTGCTCACTGAATAAGGTGCATGCGGTGTAAGTGAATTGGACAGTGTACCAAATTGTTCTTTCAAAGCCAATCCTTTTTGAAAAATAGCGTTAGCCGAATCTGGGTTCATGCCAATTAATTCAATAAAGGTGTGGTAAAACAACTTGCTTTTTTGCTTAACAGATTTTGAAAGACTGTTATTAGAAATATCACCAACCGCCACAATGCCATTATCGTACATTTCCTGGTCGGCGGCTTCCATGGCCTGATTTATTTCTTTTTCGTCGAAAGTACGAAGCGCTAAAACCTTTTTAATAAACGCAATTAAACCCTGTTTTTGAGGCAGTTGATCACGAAGATGAGCCAGTTCAAGGTGCGTATGTGTGTTCACAAAACCGGGAACCAATATTCCCCTGAATTTTTCAATAGGTTTATTCTGGGTTTCGGAGCTATCTTTGGGATAAATTCCTATTACCTCTCCATTTTCGCCGATGGCCACGGTACCATTGGGAATGGGTTTGGCATTAACTGGTAAAATATAATCTGCGGTAAAATATTTAGGCATATGCTAGTTGGTCTAGCCCATCTTCAATTTAGTGTCGCAGCCAGCAAAAGATAGGATGATGTATAATACTATAAGCAAAAATAAGAGAAAAATGTTTCGTTTTAACTATAAAATTTATTTTATAGAGTTAATTTTTTAAAAATCGGTAATTTTACAAAGTCATGTCATTAAGCACACCCATTGATATCAGAAGTTTATCTCCCGATGTACTGAAAGAACATTTTCAGGCAATGGGCGAACCCGCTTTCCGTGCAAAACAGGTTTACGAATGGCTTTGGACCAAGGCTTGTACTGATTTTGAGGAGATGAGTAATTTACCCAAAACACTTCGCGAAAAGCTCAAAGAAAACTACGTAATTAATGCCGTAAAAGTGGGGCAGTCGCAAATTAGTGCCGACCGTACCATCAAGAATACTTTCCGTTTGCATGACAATCATATTATTGAAGGGGTTTTAATTCCAACTACCGAAAGAATGACCGCCTGTGTAAGTTCGCAAGTGGGCTGCAGTTTAACCTGCAAATTTTGCGCCACCGGTTACATGGAACGTAAACGGAATTTAAATGCCGATGAAATTTTCGACCAGGTAGTGCTTATTGCCAAACAGGCTGAAGAAAATTACCAACTGCCTTTAAGCAATATTGTGTACATGGGCATGGGTGAACCGCTGCTCAATTATGCCAACGTTTTAAAATCTATTGAAAGAATTACTGCCGAAGATGGCCTGAATATGTCGTACAAACGCATTACCGTTTCTACCGCCGGTATTGCCAAAATGATTAAGAAGCTGGGCGATGATGGTGTTAAATTCAACCTGGCGCTTTCCCTGCATGCCGCAAATGATACCAAACGGAATGAGATTATGCCTATTAATGAACAAAATAGTTTAAAAGCATTGGCCGAAGCCCTGAAATATTATTTCTCTAAAACCAAAAACCCGGTTACTTACGAGTACATTGTGTTTAACGATTTTAACGATGGCTTAGAAGATGCTCAGGAATTGGCAAAATTTTGCAAACATGTGCCTTGTAAAGTAAACATCATTGAATATAATCCCATTTCTTTTGCCGATTTCAAAAATGCTGAAGAAGATAAATTAGAAGCTTTCGCCGATTATCTTAAAAATCAGGGTGTAAATACGCACATTCGCCGCAGCAGAGGTAAAGATATTGATGCCGCCTGCGG
>CAZFAE010000021.1:0-21920 GCA_964516035.1 uncultured Sphingobacterium sp. | reverse complement strand
GTGTAAATACGCACATTCGCCGCAGCAGAGGTAAAGATATTGATGCCGCCTGCGGGCAATTGGCGGTTAAAGAACAATCATAAATTAATTCTGTTACAGAAATTGGCTATATTTAGTTAAAGATTATGAAAGCAGATATCGAATTAAAAAAACTTCATTTGATTGCCGAATTTCTAAAAGTTGATAGCGAGGAATTGATTAACGAAATTGAAACCCTGCTCAAAGAGAAAAGATTTATGCAACTGAAGGAAGGGTTCTCAAAACCCTTGAGCATGGAAGCGCTCAGCTCAATCTTAGACCAAGCTGAGGAAGATGCCAGAAACGGAAAGATAATCTCAAGCCAGGAACTGAAGAAAAAAGTTCAGGAATGGAAATAATTTCATCCCCCTGCGGACAATTGGCAGTTAAAGAACAATAAAACCCACCGCTTTTCAGTTTCATCTATCTAAAGCTAGCCAGATGAACGTTTTAAAAGATTTTTTAAGTGATTTTGCAGCACTGTTCTTCCCGGATTTATGTGCTGCCTGTGGCAAAAACTTATTTAAGGGCGAAAGCGAAATCTGCCATTCATGTATTTATAAACTGCCGCTTACCCAATTTCATGCCGACCCAGAAAATCGGGTAGCCCGGCAATTTTGGGGGCGTATTGACATTCTTCAGGCCGGGGCTTATTTGTATTTTCAAAAAGGAACACGGGTGCAAAATCTGCTCCATCAGCTTAAATACAACAAAAGGCCAGAAGTAGGCCAACGCCTTGGAGAGTTATACGGTTATGAATTGGCAAAATCGACAGTTTTTATTAAACCAGACCTTATTATTCCGGTTCCACTGCATCCCAAAAAACTAAAAAAAAGAGGCTACAATCAAAGCAGCAGCATTGCCGAAGGTTTGGGTAAAATTCTGGATATTCCGGTTTCGGAAGATAATCTCTACCGCAAGAGCCATACTGAAACACAAACTAAAAAATCGAGGTTTGCCCGATATGAAAACATGAAAGAGGCTTTTGATTTAAGAAATCCAGAAGCATTGGCCGGAAAACATGTGCTTTTAGTAGATGATGTATTGACTACCGGTTCAACCTTAGAAGCCTGCGCCATAAAAATGCAAGAAAAAGTGGATTTAAAGCTAAGTATAGCCACTTTGGCCTATGCCGAATAATTATTTGAAAATAATTGTAACCGCACACCCCTGTTTTACGTATAAAGGGATGCGTTAATATGTAAGTAAGATAGGGCAAGTCGGCATTTTCTCATAGTGCCTGGCTTCCCTATCTATTTTTTTAAGCCTGATATAAAGGATATTTAACCATCATCTCATTTACTTTTTGATGGATTTTCTTTAAATGAGCAGCGCTATCTGGTTTTGTAATGGCAGAATCAATAAAATCTACAATGGTTTCCATATGTTTTTCTTTTAAACCACGGGTGGTAATGGCCGCAGTACCCAAACGAATTCCGGAAGTTACAAATGGCGATTTATCATCGTAAGGAACCATATTTTTATTCACGGTAATACCTGCTTCGCCCAAAACATTTTCGGCTACTTTACCGGTAATATTTTTATTGCGTAAGTCTAATAACATCAAATGATTGTCGGTACCGCCAGAAATAATTTCATACCCCCGGGCCATCAATGCATTGGCCATGGCGTTCGCATTTTTCTTCACCTGGATAATGTATTTCATATAATCTTCGCTCAAAGCTTCGCCAAAGGCAATGGCTTTGGCCGCAATAATATGTTCTAGCGGACCACCCTGTGTTCCAGGAAAAACAGCACCATCTAATAATGACGACATCATTCTGATTTCGCCTTTAGGCGTGGTTAAACCAAACGGATTTTCAAAATCTCTACCCATCATAATCATCCCGCCACGTGGGCCGCGTAAAGTTTTATGAGTAGTGGTGCTAATTACATGGCAATGCGGCAGCGGATCGTTTAACAAACCACGGGCAATTAAGCCAGATGGATGCGAAATATCGGCCAAAACCAAAGCGCCAATCTGATCGGCTACTTTACGAATAAAGGCGTAATCCCACTCTCTTGAATAAGCAGAAGCGCCGCAAATAATCAATTTCGGTTTTTCTCTAAGCGCCACTTCTTCCAATTGTTTGTAATCAATCAGGCCGGTTTCGCGGTCTACCCCATAAAAAAATGGCTGAAAATATTTGCCCGAAAAATTAACCGGCGAACCATGCGTTAAGTGCCCGCCATGAGATAAATCGAAGCCTAAAATTTTATCGCCGGGCTTAATTAATGCCAAAAAAACAGCGGCATTAGCCTGTGCGCCAGAGTGCGGCTGAACGTTGGCCCATTGGGCATTAAACAATTGTTTAGCCCGTTCAATGGCAATGTTTTCTATTTCATCCACCACTTCGCAACCGCCATAATAGCGCTTTCCGGGTAAGCCTTCGGCGTATTTATTGGTCAATACCGAGCCGGCAGCTTCCATCACTTGTGGACTCACAAAGTTTTCGGAAGCAATCAGTTCGATTCCGGTTTCCTGACGTTCCTGTTCTTCGTCAATAAGGCTAAAAATGAGTTTATCTCTTTTCATGAAATAGAAATTATAGGGCTAAAAATACAGATTAAAAATAGCAGCAGAAATTAAATTTTACTTTGATGAATTTCCTTAATTCGGGCGGCTTTCTACCCAAAAATTATTGTACCCCAAACCGGTTTCAATGCTTACCAATTGCTGTTGCAGCATCTCTAATAAAGCCAAAAAATTATATACAAAATGTACTTTATTATCAGATTGGGTACGTAAATAATTAAAATCGAGCTTTTTATTAATGTCCAATAAATCCAGGATAACTTTCTTTTGTTTCTCGATGGTGTACGGATACTGAGTTACCGTATGCCTTACCTCGGCAGTTCTCAGTTCATACTTGCGCATAATCCGATCATAAGTCATCATCAATTTATACAAATCAAAAGAAGCCAATTCCTCGCCGGGGCTGGCCGCCTGGCTAATTACCTGTTCCAAATCAAGCGGAATATGTCCCCGTTTCTCCTGCAAAAACCGGGCATCCTCCCAAAGCTTAAACCCTTCGGTAATTTCTTTAAATTGTTTGTACTCCAGCAGTTTTTGAACCAAATCACGGCGGTGGTCAATTTCATTGCCCTCTTCATCCAAATCTGGGCGGGGCAAAAGCATTTTGGCCTTAATCCGCATCAGCGTGGCCGCCACAAAAATAAATTCGCTGGCCAGCTCAATGTTTAGCGCTGTTAAATGATGAATATAATCTAGAAAATCGTCGGTAATACGGGCAATAGGAATATCATGAATATTCAATTCATCGCGTTCTATAAAAAACAGCAATAAATCAAATGGCCCTTCAAATTTGGGCAGTTTAATTTCAAAATTCTCGGTGGTTTCCATCATCGGAAATCAAAAATACATCATTAAACAATTTTTACATTTAAAATATTTAAATTGTAAGAACAAATAGCGGTAAAATTCCGTAATTTGTACTCTTAACACCTATTGAACAACCCAATTATAAATGGAAATTAAAGCAGGCAAATTACTCGAACAAATCAACTTTCCGGCCGATTTAAAGAAATTTAAAGAAAGCGACCTGGAGCAGATTTGCCAAGAGTTGCGTCAATATATTATAGACGTAGTGTCTGTTAATGGTGGTCATTTTGGCGCCAGTTTAGGCGTTGTGGAATTGAGCGTAGCCTTACATTATGTGCTTAACACCCCCGACGACCAATTGGTTTGGGATGTGGGTCACCAAGCTTACGGACATAAAATTTTAACCGGCCGACGTAAAGATTTCCATACCAACCGGGTGTATAAAGGCATTAGCGGTTTCCCAAAACGCTCAGAAAGCGAATACGATACATTTGGCGTGGGCCACTCTTCTACCTCTATTTCTGCAGCATTGGGTATGGCGGTAGCTTCGCAATACCAAGGCAAAAAAGACCGTCAGCATGTAGCCGTTATTGGCGATGGTGCCATGACCGCGGGAATGGCTTTTGAAGCGCTAAACCATGCCGGCATAGAAAACTCTAACTTGCTGGTTATCTTAAACGATAACTGCATGTCTATCGACCCAAATGTGGGTGCCTTAAAAGAGTATTTAACTGATATTACCACCTCAAAATCATACAATCGCTTTCGCGATGATATTTCTGCCGTACTCAATAAAATCTCTTCGTTAGGGCCCAATGCCCACGAAATGGTAAAAGTGATTGAGAAAAGTATCAAAGGCACTTTACTTAAAAAGAGCAATTTTTTTGAAGCCTTAAACTTCAGATACTTTGGCCCCATTGACGGGCACGATGTTAAACACCTGGCCAAAGTATTAAACGATTTAAAAGATATTCCCGGACCAAAATTATTGCATTGCGTAACCGTAAAAGGCAAAGGCTATGCACTGGCCGAAAAAGACCAAACCAAATGGCATGCGCCAGGTTTGTTTGATAAAATTACCGGCGAAATTAAAAAATCGGTTTCCGATAAACCTCAGCCGCCCAAATACCAGGATGTTTTCGGTCATACGCTGGTTGAACTGGCCGAAGCCAACGATAAAATTATGGGTATTACGCCTGCCATGCCTTCCGGATGTTCATTAAACATCATGATGAAAGCCATGCCAGACCGAGCATTTGACGTAGGTATTGCCGAACAGCATGCCGTAACCTTCTCTGCCGGATTGGCTACCCAAGGCATGGTGCCTTTCTGTAATATCTATTCCAGCTTTATGCAGCGGGCTTTTGACCAAGTGGTACACGATGTGGCCATTCAGAAACTAAACGTGGTATTTTGCTTAGACCGTGCCGGTGTAGCCGGAGCCGATGGCCCCACACACCACGGCGCCTACGATATTGCGTACATGCGTTGTATTCCGAACATGGTGGTTTCTGCCCCCATGAACGAAGAAGAACTGCGTAACCTCATGTTTACTGCCCAGCAAGAAAACATGGGACCATTTACCATCCGCTACCCGAGAGGAAATGGCGTAATGGTAGATTGGCAACGCCCGTTAAAAGCCATCCCGGTAGGTAAAGGCCGCAAAATTTGCGACGGCGAAGATGTAGCCATTTTAACCATCGGCACCATTGGTAACGAAGCCGTAAAAGCCTGCCAGGAACTCAATGCCGAGGGCATACACCCGGCTCATTACGATTTACGTTTCGTAAAACCGCTTGATGAAGAATTACTGCACGAAGTTTTTGCTAAATACAAAGCCATTGTTACCGTAGAAGACGGCTGCCTGCAAGGCGGCATGGGTTCTGCCGTACTGGAATTTATGGCCGAGCATGGTTATAGCGCTAAAGTTAGCCGTTTGGGCATGCCCGATAAAATTATTGAACATGGCGAACAGCCAGAATTATGGGCAGAATGCGGTTACGATGCTGAGTCTATCCAAACCGCAGTTAAAAAACTAGCCATAAGCCGTGCTACCCGCACCATGGCATCTTAAAAAATACAAGGCTTTTTAAACCAACTCAAACCCATCATTTTGAAAAAATTTGATGGGTTTTTTATGCATTCATTTTTAGAAAACAATCCTCAGAACGGGTAAATTTTCTCCCCTCCCGTTTTACGCTCATACGCCACAAGGCCTTAGGCACACAGGCCGGTATCCACTCCAACCGGGTTTATCATCCCAATTTATTTTCGGCTTTAACACCCCCATAATCAAAGAAATTGAAATTAATTGAAAATTTTTGTAACCCAAACACAAGTTCTTACGTATAAAGTAATAATCAACCATTATTTTAAAAATCATGAAAACAAAAACATTTCTACTACAAGGCAGGCCATTCATTATCATTGGAATACTAAGCCTATCTGTTTACGCTTGTACTAAAACCGAAGAACTGAGTGACACTCATTCCGGCAATCCGGGCAAAGAGATGATGGCCTCTACCCTCACCGCTACAAAAGCAAACAATCCATTCAAAATTACGGTTGGCGCTCCTATTGAGGTGGCCACCGGAAATCAATGGATTGAAAATTTTAAGAAAGTTAATGGTGGCCTAGGTAAAGAGTACACGATGGCGGGTAAAGATTTACAGGCCATTTTAAGCGATCGGGCCTGCGTAGGCATTTGTTTATACTTTGCCATCGACGAAAATCAAACCGCACATTTGCTGCCTATAGGAATTAATGCTAATGGCATGATGATGAAAAGCAAGCAGATTAATACTTCCATGGAGCCGATTAGTTGGGAAACGGCCCAAAAATGGATAGCCAATGATTTGGGCGTAATTGATGCCCGTTTTTTTGGAAGATATACCTTTGACCGCCTTTTTAACACACCAAATTGTTTAACCATTAGAGCCATATCTGCATTAGACGACCAAAAAAAGCCGCAATTATTATTAGCCAATGCGGCGCTAGATTACTCTACAGCCAATAAGCAAAATGCCAGCGGCTGGTTAAAATATGAAGATGCTTCTGCAGTATGCCCGCCAATATGCCCATTCGGCAGTTAAACTAATCAACAAATTAAAAACACACCAAATTGAGATGTTATGCAATTAATCGCTAAAATACTGCTCTATAGTTCGTATTTATCGGTGCTCATTCCTATCTACTATATGAACAGGAATAAAATCGATAGGTTACCAAAAATTAACCGTGGACTAGCCATGCTGCTTTGGGGAGCTGCATTTGCTGACTTATTAGGTTATATCCTAATAAAATCAGGAAAATCAAACATCGTGATAGATAATATCTATTTTATGGTTCTTTTTTTAGTACTCAGCTATATTTACACGCTGCTTTTAAAACATAGCCGGGTAATTTATATCGGAATAGGCGTCTACATCTTATTCTCTGTAATCAATATTTTATTCATCGAGCCATTTACCGTATTACAAAGCTGGCCAATGGTATTACAAAGTATTGTTTTGATGAGCTATGCCATACTAAGCTTGATTGAATTAAATGCCAATCCACCTGAAGATGAACAACTAATCTCTTTCATTTTATGGATCAATATGGCGGTATTGTTTTATTTCGGGATGAATTTATACCTGTTTATCACGATAGATTATATATTCAAAAATGAATCTGATGAAATAGCGATGTTATCGTGGAGTTTTCACAACCTCTGCAATATTATTAAGAACATATTATTTGCGGTAGCAATTTCTTGTCTCGGAATTAGGGGAAGTAAAACAATAGGCTTGCCGCAAAGAGAATTTTAAATCAATTGCCCGGGATAAATACTTCGCCTCGGTTCGTGTCTTCACGAACCGAAAAAAAGTTGGACCGTGAGGACACAAACCAGGGCTATGCTATAATCTTTTATTCAAAATAATTATTGATTCTTCGCCTCGGTTCGTGTCCTCACGAACCGGAAAAAAGCTGGACCGTGAGGACACGAACCAAGGCTAGGGAATCTGCTGATATGAAACTATTATTCAAAATAATTATTGATTCTAAAACCGCCTTCTTTCAGATATTCGTCTTTTTTCATCAGATGTAAATCTGAAATAACCATTTCTTTAACCAAAGCCGGCAAATCATATTTAGGTATCCAGCCCAATTGGGTATTGGCTTTGGTAGGATCGCCTAATAATAAATCTACTTCTGTTGGGCGGAAATATTTAGGATCTACCTTAACCACCGTGGTGCCTAGTTTTAAATGGTCGGGGTCTAATCCCAAAGCTTTGCAGCGGGCTTCATCTACATTAATAATTACACCCTTTTCGTTTTCGGCTTTACCGCTAAACTCGATATCAATACCCAATTCTTCAAAAGCCAGTTTAACAAACTCTCTAACCGTGGTAGTTACTCCGGTAGCAATTACATAGTCTTCGGGCTTTTCTTGCTGTAGAATTAACCACATGGCTTCTACGTAATCTTTGGCATGTCCCCAATCGCGTTGAGCAGAAAGATTGCCTAAATACAAAGTATTTTGAAGTCCTAAAGCAATTTTAGCAGCAGCACGGGTAATTTTTCGGGTTACAAAGGTTTCGCCACGTACCGGGCTTTCATGGTTAAACAGAATGCCATTGCAAGCAAACATATTATAAGCTTCGCGATAGTTAACCGTAATCCAATAACCGTACATTTTGGCTACCGCATAGGGCGAACGCGGATAAAAGGGCGTGGTTTCGCTTTGCGGAACCGCCTGTACCAAACCATATAGTTCGGAAGTAGAAGCTTGATAAACTTTGGTTTTATGCTGCAATCCGAGAATACGTACGGCTTCTAAAATTCGCAATGGACCAATAGCATCGGCATTGGCCGTATATTCTGGTGTTTCAAAGCTCACGTGCACGTGGCTCATGGCCGCCAGGTTATAAATTTCATCGGGCTGCGTTTCCTGAACAATACGAATCAAATTAGTTGAATCGGTTAAATCGCCGTAATGCAATTTAAAATTCAGGTTAGCTTCATGCTGATCTTGGTATAGGTGGTCAATTCTATCGGTATTAAAAGAAGAACTTCTCCGTTTAATGCCGTGTACGAAATATCCTTTTTTTAGCAAAAATTCGGCTAAATATGCGCCATCTTGTCCGGTAATACCTGTAATTAAGGCAACTTTCATCTATTATTATTTAATCATTTTTAATAAATACTGGCCATAACCGCTTTTAACCAAAGGTTCGGCAATACTTTTTAATTCTTGTTTATTAATATAGCCCATGCGGTAGGCTATTTCTTCTATGCAGCCAATTTTTAATCCCTGGCGTTCTTCTATTACCTGCACAAACTGGCCGGCCTGCATTAGAGAGTTAAAGGTGCCGGTATCCAGCCAGGCTGTTCCGCGACTCAAAACGGCGACTTTTAATTTTCCTTGTGATAAATAGGCTTTATTGATATCGGTTATTTCATATTCTCCACGAGGAGAGGGTTTGATATTTTTGGCAATTTCTACCACCGAATTGTCGTAAAAATACAAGCCGGGAACGGCATAATTAGATTTGGGTGATAGCGGTTTTTCTTCAATAGAAATGGCCTGGTTGTTGGCATCAAATTCTACTACACCATAACGTTCCGGATCGGAAACCGGATAAGCAAATACCACACCGCCATCGGGCTGAGTACTATCCTGCATTACCCGAGCCATCCCATCTCCATAAAAAATATTATCACCCAAAACCAAGGCTACGCTATCATTGCCAATAAAATCTGCGCCAATTACAAATGCCTGAGCCAGGCCGTTTGGTAATTCCTGTACCGCATAAGAAAACTTACAGCCGAGTTGTTTGCCATCGCCCAAAAGTTTCTCAAATTGAGGTAAATCATGCGGGGTGGAGATAATCAGAATTTCGTTAATTCCTGCCAGCATTAGGGTAGACAGGGGATAATAAATCATCGGCTTATCGTAAACAGGCATCATTTGCTTGCTTACCGCTAAGGTTAGTGGATGTAAACGGGTTCCGGAGCCTCCTGCGAGTATAATTCCTTTCATGAGTTAGGGCTGCTGTTAAAGATAAGTAGGTGTTTAAAAATAGGAATTTCTAAGCAGACGGCTGAACCTTTCTTTCCAGTTCTTCATACCAGTCTTTTCCATATTTACGGATGAGCGGATCCTTGAGAAATTGGTAAACAGGCACTTTCAATTCGGCACCAAATGAGCAGGCCGGGCTGCAGATATTCCAACGATCGTAATGCAATACGTCAAATTCGGGGTAGGCTGTTATCCTAATGGGATATAAATGACAGGAAATGGGTTTCTTCCAATTCACCTTACCGGCTTCGTATGCTTTTTCGATGGCACATTTGGTTATACCGTTTTCCCAAATTACATAAGCACATTCTTTGTTGGTATCTACACAAGGTGTGGTATAATCGCCTTCAAAGTCTTTGGTGTGCGTACCTTGGTTTTCTACCGCCTCAATGCCTTTGGCGGTCATAAAGGGCTTTACGTCTGGATAAATATCTGCTAAAATCTGTAATTCGGCTTTTTCGAGAGGTGCACCGGCATCGCCTTCAATACAACAAGCTCCCTTGCACTTATTGAGATTGCAAACAAAGTTTTCAGATACAATATCTTCGTGCACCAGGGTATTTGCTACTTCAATCATGTCTAAATTTTCTTAGCCGTGAGCGGAAATTTCAATCCCTTTGCCTCTACCAATTCCATGGTAATTGAACCTACCAAAACTTCTACATGGGCTTTTACCGGTATGCGGTTACCATCGTCTGTAATCCATAAATACAATTTACTGTCTTTTCTGAAAATACGGCCCGGCTGTATAGATGGACTAAATTTTAAGCAATTAAACTTGCCTAATGCAGTTTTTACCACTTCTTTGCCGATGTATTCAATTTCTAATTGCGATAGGCCATCTCCCAAGAAATAAGTCATTGATAATTTATCGCCTTTGGCAATTTTAGTCATATCTAAACTACGGGCAAAGTAGTAGGCAGAAATGATATCGAAAGTTTGTATTTCGCCTCTGAAGGTTCCTTTATTGGAAACAATTTTCTTTTCGCTCTGATAAAAGCGGGCTTTGTCATTTCTACGATACTTTGATTCGTGTATTTTTTCGGTGTAGAGATATGGGGTTAACTCTTTTCTATCGATGTAAGAGTCGTAACGATTTCTAACCTTGTGGAAAATATCAAAAGTACCCGAGGTTCGGCCTTCTGCAACCAAATGAAAAACCGGACGATCGTCAAATTTAAGGTCGGTATAATTGATTTTCAACTTGGCTTCTGCAGCGGTAATAAAGCCATATTTCAATTTATAATTCAATTCTTCGCCAACCTGAAAAGCAGGTTCTGATCTATTTTCAAGCTCTTGGCCAAAAGCTGTTTTTACCGTGAGCAATAAAATCGCTACTAATCTTTTCATGTTTCTTAAATTAAACTTCTTTTCTTTTATAAACCGGTACTGTTGAACAGGGTTCGCCATACATTACACTTTTGGCGATGGCGGTAAGCCTGGCACTCAAAGAGACGTAAGCCGAGGTGGGCACCGGAATTTCGCCACAACCTTTAATTACAATTCGCTGGTCGCGATAATCTTCTATATTAAGCTGGGTTACTGCCCGGTCAAATAAGGTGTTTTCCAGATCATTTAAATCGCCAAAAACTACGGTTTTGGCATACGGACTTAACTTGCTGGCCAATAACATATAGGCCCAGGTTGGTACAATGGCATCGGCAGAGCAATGAATGGCTACGTGTTTATCCTGATAAGCCGTCCAATCGTGGTTTTTCACAAATTCGCGGAAATCTTTTTCGCGAAGCATTAATCCTTGGAAAAGGTTATCCTTAATATCATAAAGCACCCGCTCGCCTGCCGGATAGAGTGCGGCCAAATCAACACTGATGAGGGTGCTTTCTGCTACTTTATTTTTAAAACTGGTCTGGATTTCCATAGGTATGAATAAAAAAATCCGGAGGCCAAATCAATGAGCTCCGGATACAAAGTTAAGAAATAAGCTTCTTAAAAGAATCTTACCCGATTATCTTTAATATTTGCTTTATCCCGTAAGGCATTAAATGCCGATGAAGGTCCTCTTTGTGTAAGGATTTGAGCAATTTGTTGTTTCTGTTTAAAAGCATTTACCAATGGGGCTGGCTTACTGAATTGGTTAACCACAAAAGCATATACGCCTGCATCCCCTTGAATGGTTTTAGATAGTTTACCTGGCTGTGAACCAAATACGGCACCTACCAATTTGTTTTCTTGGCCTACACCCGGTAATACCGGATTAGCAAAAACAATGTTTTGTACTGGAGTTAGCGTTTTACCTAATTTTTGGGCTGCTTGTTCTAAATTTCCTGCAGTTAGGGCATTGTTTAATTTTTCTGATAAAAGCGCTGCTTTTACATGCTTAATTACCAATGGCTCTATTTGTTTTTTAACCTGGGCTAAGGGCAGAATTCCTTTTTCTTTGATATCAGTTAATTTGGCTACAACAAATTTATCACCGCTTTCAAAAACCTGATCAGACACATCGCCTTCATCGGCTTTATAAGCCCAACGAACCAATTCGCGAGGATTATCTAAACCCGAAATGTCTGCCTGGGTGGCCAGTACATTTTCTGCCACCAATTTTTTATAGTTTGATTTTTGTGCAAGCTCGTCAAATACCTTTGCATCTTTGGCTTGATCTAAAAAAGCCGAGGCCTGAGCGTAAGCTAATTGCTGGGTTTTGCTACCGCTGGTTAATGCTTTGTCTACCACAGCTACTTTAACCACTTTAGAAGAACCTACTTGCTTATTGATTTTGAGTACGTGCACACCAAACTGGGTAGTAATTACTTTCAAATCGCCGGCAGCACCGTTAAATACAGCCTCTTCAAAAGCAGGCACCATGGCTCCACGCCCAAATGTGCCTAAATCGCCGCCTTTATCTTTAGAACCATCGGTTCCGAATTGTGCTGCCAATGCAGCGAAACTGGCTCCTTTTTGTATTAATTGTTTGATGGAATCTGCTTTAGCTTTGGCTTTATCTAAACCACCTTCTGTAGCCGGATTAATTAATATATGGCTTGCAGATACCGAATCTGGACTTACTTTGCTAGCCAATACTTTAGCCAGTTTATATGAACCGTTGGTAAACACCGGTCCCACTAAAGTTCCAGGTGCGGCATTAAATACGGCTTCATCAAGAGCCGGATCTAACTGTCCTTTACGAACATAGGCTACTGGGGTTTTGGTATCTGAGTTGATGCTTACAAATAGTGAATCGTTAGCACTTACACGGAAATCGTTAGCCAATTTGGCAATTTTTGCATTAATTTCTGCCGAATCTGTTTTGGAGGGGCTGGCATCAAAAACTACATAAGTAAATGAACGGGTTTCCTGTTCGTTTTTAAAACGGTATTTATTATCGTCGTAATAGGCTTCAAAATCAGCATCGGTTAATTTAACCTGCTTATCGGGTATTGATGCATAATCAAGAATTAAGTACTTGAAATCAGCCAGCTGATTGCGCTGGGCATAATCTTCACGAGCTTCTAACGAAGTAACGTATAAGCTGCTTTTAACCAAATTGAAATATTTCTCGCTTAAACGGTTTTGGCTAATGGTTACCAAGAAATTACCCCATTGCTGACGTAAAGGGCTTCCGGCTTCTTGTTTATCCAGATTGTTAAGGAATGCGTTTAACTGTTCGCGATTAATCTGTCCGGTTTGCGGATCGCCAAAAGATTGTACTACCTGAGGATCGGGGTTTTTACCACTAATCATATCGTTTAGTTCGGTTTTACCTACTTCAAGACCTAAACGTTTCACTTCTTTCTCTAACAGAATTTGTGAAATAGTTTGATTCCAGGTATTGTCTACCACGTAAGCCATCATTTGGGGCGCTAAATTGCTTTGTCCCATTTGTTGCTTAAAATTAGCGGCATTTTGCTCCACTTTGTTGTTGAAATCCTGAATGCCAATGCTTTCGCCTGCTACTTCACCTACTTCATTGGGATTGCCGCTCCAAGAAGGGCTTCCTAAACGAACCGCATCACTAATTAAAAAAGAGATCACGGCGAATCCGATTAAACCTACTATGATTATGCCTGCACGATGACGCAGAAAACTCATTATTCCCATAAATAAACTATTTTATATCATTAAAAAGAGGCGCAAGATACAATTTTTACAAAAAATTACGAGGATAAAATTATTAAGACTGATACTTGTGTTTTTGAGGCATTTATTGCTGGTTAACATCAAAGTTTCCGGTAGATTGTTCTATCTCGTAATAGCTAAAATCTTCGTTTGCCCAAAATTTGGTTCCGTAGATGGTTTGTGTAGCCGTTTCTATAATCACCGTTTTATTGGAATAAAATTTTCTGCTGTTTTCATCCCAAATTAACTCATCTGATTTAAATTTTTTGCCTTCTCGGGTGGTTACTACTACGTTTTTGCGCAGTTCCATTAATTTTTCATTCTCCTTGCGGATAGCGTAGTCTGCCACTACTCTACTGCTTTCTTTCTGGGTTCCATCTAAAAAAATAATGGTAAGCCCTTTTTTCATTTCATAATAAGGCTTGTCTGTTTTGAAATGCAGCAGTTCGGGCGTAAGCAACTTGGCTTTTACAATAGCGCCATCACTATAAATCAATTCCACTCCTGTAGAACGATCGAGAGGTACATTCAGTTTTTTGGATGCCAGTTGTTCTACTTCTTTCAAATCGTTTTCGCAGGCTGTTAAAAGGCTTATTACCGCAAGTACAGCGTTAAAAAAAATCGATCGAAAATACCACATGGCTAGTAAGAATTAATCGTATTTGGGCTTAATAAACCATTTGTCATTTAGGGTAAAGCCTAAATGAATATTTAAATAAGTTTCTTTAACGAGGTTATTTTCGAGTGTTCCGCGTTTACCTAATTCGGCAGAGCAATTAATTTTATAAAAAGTATATCTGTTGGATGGCAAAGGAAATCCCAAACCGGCAGTAAGGGCATATTGCTTAATATCCTGATTGGTAACTTTGATATAGGTTTTATCGTATTTCAATCCTAAACTGTATTCAATTAATTTTAAATAATTAGAAACTGAAGTGATATCGGGAGTAAACTGGCCGCCTATCGCAACACCGTAACTGTCTTGCAAATCTGTGTTTGTACTCCCGTCAGAGAATTTAGACCATTGCGTATATGTAAAATCGGCACCTACCATCCAATTATTTGCTCTATCTAAGGCAAAACCCAGGGTATGGGTTTGTGGAATTCTAAGCCTTGATTCTGCTGATGGATTATAATAAATAGTGTCAATAGGCTCTGATTCTGTTTTATTCAGGGCGTCGTAGCGATAGCGGAAACTCGTTACCGAGCCCGTAGATTTTAGTTTGGAAGATGCTGTGCCAGAATAACCAATGGTTAGTCTGGTTTTAGCTTCGGGATTAACCATGTATTGAACGCCGTATTGCAAATTTAATCCGCCAATACTTTTTTCATTTTGTGTTCTGGAACTTAAGGCATAAGGATCTTCTACAAATTCGGCCGATTGTTTAACTTTTAAATTACCGAAAATATAAGCCGCGTTTACCCCAAGACTTAAATGCTTATTTAATTTATAGCCATAACCCAAATAGGCTTTAGCTAAACCCCCATCACCACTAAATACGTGATCTACTTTCTCTCCATCTAAAACAGTATGCGTACGGTACTGATAACCTAGATCGCTGTAAGGCATTAATCCGAAACTTAGAGCAGATTTAGGATTTACCGGAAAAGCCATTAACAAATGGCTCAATGTTCCGTTTACTGCTTTTTGAGAAAGATCTGATTTGCTTAATGTTCTGAAATCTACTTTACCGCCAATATCAAAAGCGGTTAAAGATATAGCACTGTATGAAGCCGGATTAGCCGGATTAATATTCAAATAACCTCCCGGCTGGCGTACGCCCATGGCCACCCCACCCATACCTCTAAACTGAGGAATTAACGAGGATTGAATATCGCCAAGGCCAAACTGGCTATAAGGCGAATTGGTGGTATTTTGCGCATACGCATTTACTCCAACAAGTAAAATGATTACAGAAAGTATATGTTTAATTTTATTGATCATGCTGATGATGGATAATTTCGTTTAAACCGATGAGTACTAAATCGGGTTCTATAGAAAAGCCGTGGGCAAATATGCTATTTTTAAGGCGAGTATCAAAAAAATTAGCGTCGCCGCCACAAAGCACTATGCCCATTTCGGGTGTTTTTTCAAGATATTTTGCCACTACGCCTGTTACTTCTGTCAAAACGCCATTGTACACTCCGGCTAATATGGCAGTTTGGGTATCTGTGCCGATAAAATCTGTAAAGTTCAGATCTGCTGCTACCAGAGGCAATCTGCCGGTATAATCATGCAAGGCTTTTAGCCGCATTTGTATGCCGGGACTAATGCTTCCGCCAAAATATTCATCCCTACTGTTTATTAAATCGTAAGTAATACAGGTACCCGCATCAATAACCAAAGTATTTTTTTGAGGATGGAGATGTCTGGCACCCATTAAACCTGCCAAACGGTCTAAGCCCAAAGTTTCGGGGGTTTGGTAATGATTATGGATGGGTAAATTTACATGATGACTGAAACGGATATAATTGGTAACAGATTTTAAGGTCTCTTCTAAGCCGAAAATTTCTTGGTTTACAGATGAGATAAGACTATGGGTAACGCCGTATTGAGCAATCCGCTGTTGTATGACTGGAGCATCCAGCCCGGCCATTACCTCTTTTAAAATAAGCTCACGATTTTTAAAAATAGCGAGTTTAACCCTGGAGTTCCCGATATCAATAACCAGGTTAACCATGGTTTATGCTAAAGCTGTTTTTAAGATAGATTCGAAAATACCCAAACCGTCCTGATTGGCCAGAATAGCATCTGCAGCACGTTCCGGATGTGGCATCATGCCAAATACATTACGGCCGGCATTACAAACTCCCGCAATATTGCCTAATGAACCATTTGGATTAGATTCTGGTGTAATTTGACCATTTTCATCGCAATAGCGGAATAAAATTTGGTCTTGATCTTCGAGTGATTTTAACACCTCCGGACGGGCAAAGAAATTACCCTCGCCATGGGCAATAGGTATTTTTAATGCTTTATTGGGATCTAATTCTGAAGTGATTAATGAATTAGTGGTTTCTGGTTTCAAATAAACATTGCGGCAAATAAATTTGCGGTTGGCATTGTGCAGCAAGGCGCCCGGTACCAAACCGGCTTCGGTTAAAATCTGGAAACCGTTACAGATTCCCATCACAAAACCGCCTTTATTGGCAAAAGAAATCACTTCCTGCATTACCGGCGAAAAACGGGCAATGGCTCCAGAGCGAAGGTAATCGCCATAAGAAAATCCTCCCGGAAGGATAACCATATCTACGCCTTTTAAATCGTGGTTTTTATGCCATAAATTTTCAACCTGATGGCCCATTATTTTGCTCAACACATCTATGATGTCCTGATCGCAATTGGAACCCGGGAACGTAACTACACCAAATTTCATACTACAAATCTATTCAATTTCGGGCGATTGCCGAGGCTTGTTCTGTTAAAAAAAGTTAAAGCTTAAAATAACTGAAAATAGAGCATTACACCTATCATACCTAAAAACAGGGTTTCGTAAAACCAGCGTTTGGTGGCATGTGTAAAATAATAAGCCAGCAAAACAGAAACCGGAGCGGCGGCTATGAGATAGTGGTTGGCTTGAACGCCCAGTTTTGGATGTGAGGAAAAAGCCACGACCAGGAAAAAAACCAATAACAATTGGTAAGATTTACGGATATGCACCACGCTTCTGAAAAAATTCTGTCGCAATTGAATTAATCCGAGAATACCTGCAATAAGCCAAATAAGTAATACCCAATAATTTAATAATCGGAAGGGAGATAAAGTTATTTGCGGAAGCCACAAGTCTCTGAATTGAGCTAAACTATCGTTCCAGTAATAATAAAAAGCAAGAAAAAATAAAGGGACAAGAAAGCCCAAGAAAGCAATAAACCATTCACGGGCATTAAAAGGACGAAAGATCATCAATCCTATCCATATTAAAGGAAACATAACCGCAAAAGGCGGATAAATTATAGTGCCCAATGCAACTACAAATCCCATGTTAAATATGAGCGAACGTATTTCTTGCTGACGGTGAATGTTAAAAAACTGATTGAGCATCCAGATTATTAAGAAATTACAGAGCAATACCGGACTGAATAAATCCACGGCATCGGCAAAACTGCTGCAAACCACAAAAAGTAATGCCGGCATAAAGCTGGCTTTGCCCAAAAGGTTATGGTTATTAATTACTTTATTAAAAAGTAGCGCCTGAACCAGTATGCACACTAAACCCAAGCTGAACGCTGTTGTGCCAGTAAAAAAAAGCTGTTTTTCGGATTTAATTAAAAGGCGATTATAAAAATCCTGGAATTCGGAGTTGAGTGTTTCTGATGAATTACTCCAAACAGGCAAGCTTAAAAGCAAGGCCACAAAAATCAAAAGAATGATATTTAATGGATTTAAACTACGAAACTGCTTAATCATGCCTGCTAGTTATTATCAAAAAACAATATTAAGATAATTTCCCGTAAGGATTAATTAGATTTTAAAGAATATTGAAGGCCTGTTCTTTTACAGAAAAAGGGTTTCTTCTTCCTCTTCTTCTACACTTACTTCAAACGGACTAAACCAAAAAGCAACAATAAGAAGAACTAAAGCGAGAAGTAAGACATTTGCCAGCATAATCATAATTTACACTGCAAAATAAGCGATAATAAATAAACAGAATGTTAAGCGATAATTAACAAATTAAAGTTTTACTACTGAAATGCCGCCCGAATTCTGTCCAACTGTTTTTCGTGGTGCCGGGTATGAATTTCGATAAAACGCAGCCATTGCCGGGCATTTAATAAACCCAAACGGGGATGTTTGGCTTTTTGCGTAAGGGAGGCTCCGGCAACTAAAGGTGCCAGTTCATCTAACTTTTCCTGAAATTTAAGCATTAAATTTTCGGCTTGCGCCGGATTGATTTTCTGCACCATGGCCGCTATTCTTTCTGGCGCTTTAATCTTCCCGGGAGGAAATTTTCCCAAAAACAAAATCAGCCAAACTGCCGGATGTGTGCTTTTTGTATTTTCTTCGGCGCTGCCTTTTACGCAGTTTTCGAGTGCAATTAAAGAAGCCCAATTTGCCGTAAAAATATGAGAATACACTTCTGAGTAAGACCATCCGCCTGATGCCGGGCTGGTTTGAAAATCTTCGGCCGGTATTTGCTTGAGCATGGCGGCATAATGCGCCAAACTTTTTTCAGTCCTGGTTTTAATGCTTTTCAAACTCATAGCAGTTCTTTTAATTCTTCTAATTGGTGTATTTGCTGCGGTATGTCTTCGGGCTTTGTTTTCCTATCGGGATTAAAATAAATAGCATCCATGCCAAAAGCCAGGGCGCCACGCACATCGGCTTCGAGGCTGTCGCCAATCATTAAACTTTTAGCCACCGTGGCACCGGCCACATCCAGCGCATGCTGATAAATAGCCGAATCGGGTTTATTAAAACCAATTACTTCAGAAATAAAAATGTTGCCGAAATACCTGGCCAAACCGGTCATTTCTATTTTCATCTCGGTAGATTCTTTAAAACCATTAGAGATGATATGTAAAACGTATTTGTTTTGCAGATAGTCTAAAGTTTCGTGTGCCTCTGGGAAAAGATTGGTTTTTGTGGGGCAAATGCGTACATAATCATCCTCAAACTGATGAGGTATTACATCGGGGTGCAAACCCAAATCAATAAAGGTTTTACTAAAACGGGTTTCACGCAATTCATCCTTGGTAATTTTGCCGATATGGTAATCTGCCCAAAGGCGATGATTGTTTTCGGTATAGGTTTCAATAAAAATATCTGCGGAATGCAAACCCAGATTTTTCAATTGATAGGTTTGATATAATTCATGCAGGGTTTCTTCGGCATTGCGGTCAAAATCCCAGATGGTATGGTCGAGGTCGAAAAAAATATGTTCGTATTTCATGCTTGATGCAAAGCTGCACATTTAAACTTTCTCGCCAAAAGCCAAATCGCCGGCATCGCCCAAACCGGGTACGATATAAGATTTAGAAGTTAATTCATCATCTACATCTCCCAGCCATATTTTAGCCTGCGGCAAATTGGCCTGCACATGCGCCAAACCTTGCACACTGGCAATAACCGAAACAATATGTAATTCTTTAACCTGATACTGGGCCAGCAATTCTTTGCAGCAAAGCACAATGCTTTGCCCGGTAGCCAGCATAGGGTCGGCCAAAATGAGGGTGCGGCCGTTAAGATCTGGCGAAGTAAAATATTCTAAAGCAATGGTAAACTTGCCGTTTTTGTGGGTTTTGCGAAAAGCGCCAATAAAAGCCGAATCGGCCCGGTCGAAAAAATTCAATAAACCCTGATGTAGCGGTAAACCGGCACGAAGAATGGTTGCCAACACCGGCTGTTGTTCTAAAACCGGAATGGTGGCTGTGCCCAGCGGTGTATCAAAATCGGTATCGCGATAGCTAAAGGTTTTACTGATTTCATAAGCAAAAATTTCGCCCAGGCGTTCTAAATTTTTGCGAAAACGCATACTATCCTGCTGCATTTGGGCATCACGCAGTTCGGCTAAAAAATGGTTTCCAACAGAAGGGTTTTCACTCAGTATAAATGGCATAGCTAAATTTACAATTTTCTGAGGTTTATTCTGCAGTCTTGCTTCGTATCTTTATCCCCAATGGAATTTAAGCTAACTTCTCATTATCAACCTACCGGCGATCAGCCCGAGGCCATCCGGCAATTGGTTGCCGGCGTTAAGGCCGAAGAGCATTACCAAACTTTATTGGGGGTTACGGGTTCTGGAAAGACCTTTTCTATTGCCAATGTGATTCAGCAAACGCAGAAACCTACTCTAATTCTGAGTCATAATAAAACACTTGCCGCCCAATTGTATGGCGAATTCAAGCAGTTTTTTCCAGAAAATTCTGTCAATTATTTTGTTTCTTATTACGATTATTATCAGCCGGAGGCTTATATCCCTACCAGCAATACTTATATCGAAAAAGATCTTCAGATTAATCAGGAGATTGAAAAATTGCGCCTTCGCACCACTTCCGACTTGGTTTCTGGCCGGCGGGACATCATTGTGGTTTCGTCTATTTCCTGTATTTACGGTATGGGGAACCCGGAAGATTTTACCAATTCGGTTTTCCGTTTTGCAGAAGGCACTACCATTAGCCGCAATGCATTTTTGCACCGTTTGGTAGAGATTTTATATTCTAGAACCACTACAGATTTTCAACGCGGCACGTTTAGGGTTAAGGGAGATACGGTAGATATTTATCCGGCTTACTTAGATTTTGCCTATCGGGTTTCTTTTTTTGGCGATGAAATTGAAGAATTAACCGCCATCGATCCGATCTCGGGCAAGAAACTGGAAAAAATGAGCCATTTGGCTTTATTCCCCGCTAATTTATTTGTGACTCCCAAAGACCGGATGACCACCAGTATTTTTGCTATTCAGGAAGAATTGGAGGTTCGCAAAAACCAATTATTAACCGATGGCCGGCACCTGGAAGCCAAACGTTTGGAAGAACGAGTAAATTACGATTTGGAAATGATGCGTGAGCTGGGTTATTGCAGCGGCATTGAAAATTATTCACGCTTTTTTGACGGCCGAAAACCTGGCATGCGCCCATTCTGTCTGCTGGATTATTTTCCAGATGATTATTTAATGGTAATTGACGAAAGCCATGCCACTGTTCCGCAAATTAGGGCCATGTACGGTGGCGACCGTTCCAGAAAATTATCATTGGTTGAATATGGTTTCCGTTTACCGGCCGCCATGGATAACCGCCCGCTCAATTTTAACGAATTTGAAAGTCTGGCACCGCAAACCATTTACGTAAGCGCCACTCCCGGCGATTATGAACTGGAAAAAACCGAAGGCGTGGTGGTAGAACAGGTTATCCGGCCAACGGGATTATTAGACCCAACTATTGAAATTCGCCCAATTATTAATCAGGTAGATGATTTATTGGATGAGATAGATAAAACCATTAAAATGGGCGACCGTATTTTGGTAACTACTTTAACCAAGCGCATGGCCGAAGAGCTAAGCAAATACATGGACCGGCTGGGTATTAAAGCCCGCTATATCCACTCCGAAATTAAAACGCTGGAGCGGGTAGAAATTCTTCGCGGTTTGCGATTGGGTGAATTTGATGTACTGATTGGGATTAACTTATTGCGTGAAGGACTGGATTTACCAGAGGTTTCGCTGGTAGCTATTTTAGATGCCGATAAAGAAGGCTTTCTTCGCTCAGAACGTTCGCTTATACAAACCATTGGCCGGGCAGCCCGAAATGACCGAGGTAAAGTAATTATGTATGCCGATAACATTACCAAAAGCATGCGGGTAACCATTGACGAAACCAATCGCCGTCGCGAAAGGCAAATTGCCTATAACCTGGAACATGGCATTACGCCAACCACGGTGGGTAAATCTAAAGAATCTATTATGGAGCAAACTTCAGTAATGG
>CAZFAE010000020.1:14130-31729 GCA_964516035.1 uncultured Sphingobacterium sp. | reverse complement strand
TTTGCGAATCGGGCTATATTTATGCCGGAGCACCAGCTAAAAAGATTAAGCCCATCAGCGAAAAGCAAAGAGAATTATTAGACCAACTACCAGATAGATATGTGATGTACAGCAAATGGTTTACAAATCCTTTGGAATCGTAATTTTTTCCTCTTGGTCCCAGTTGGCTCTGAGCGTGATTGGTTTTTCATAGATCCACATCTTCTCGGGCTGTATGCCCTTCTGTAAATTACCTGTATCCCATTTCCCATTACGGTTTTCATCTAAAACAAAGCGTAATGTGTATTTTCCGCTTGGGTACATCTGATAGTTCACCACTCCATTTTCGCCAATTACATCTTCACGTATTACCGCTTGTTTATCGTTAATCAGTTGAACCACATATTGATTCTTTCGTTCTTCTGGGCTTACCACTAGTAATAAATTACCATAATTTTCAGCTTCATCTACCGTAAACTGTTTATTGTATAACAGACTTTTTACCCCCGAAATACCTGTAAATGCGCCCTCGCTCATTTTTAGATTGTACTCGGTTTCGGTTTCAAAGTCATAATCAAAGCGCCAATTAAGCCCCGTACCCGCAATTTTACTAATTTTCCAGCCTTGTACAGGTACAGAATCTGCCAGGAGTATTATTTTACTACTATCTAAACCAATGATGGGCATAGTAAATACTATTTCCAGTTTTCTGTTTGGTTTTAGCTTATTGTTTAGTAAGTTGTCTTTAATTGTAGGAGTACGGTTCAGTGTTTCTCTTTTATTGCGGTAAAAGCTTGCTTTTTCTACTAATTCTTTGCCATTATAAATTCCTACTTTTAATGAATCGAATGTAAGCTCCGGTAGCCAAATACTCACCGAATCCCCCTTTAAACCATAAGCAACAATCCCCTTTTCCAAAAATCTGGTATCGTCCATTTCTTTTACTGATAAATTTTCTAAGCCTTTATTAAAGGTTAAGAGCATTTTACCATCATTCTCTATTTTTTTATCCAATATTTTAAAAACAGGAGGCTCCTCTTTGAATACTCTGAAAGACAAACCGCTAATGTTTTTAGTTAACACAATAGGGCTATCAATAAAACCGATTTCATCTTGCCCGGCTTGGTATATTCTATCTGTTGCTGATTCTTTTAGGGCGTAAATGCTATATTCGTCTTCTCGCAGATTACTCAACTTGAAATTGCCGGCTGAATCTGTAACTGTATAAATACTCGCTTTCTTTTTGCCAAACAGGCTATCGCGACTGGTAGGTAGAATAAATACGGTAACCTCTTTTAAGTTTTCGTTTGTTAGGGCACTTTTTACATTTCCCGAAATTGATAGCGAGTCTATCTCTGTACCCGTAGAAAAAACATAACTATATTTTTTTAGCAGATTATTTTCGTTTACATCACCAATGGCTTTTCCAAAATTGATGGTGTACGTGGTATTTTCTTCGAGTAGTTCATCAATTTTAATTTCCAATTCTGATTTTCTTGCTTTGGCCTCTAGGGGTTTTTCTAGTGCCGGAGAAATACTGATTTCTGCAAATGCATTATTCAATTTTACAAATTCATCGAATTCAATTTTGATTTCTTGCGCTTTAAAATTTCTGCTCAAATTTTTTGGCGATTCCTTAAGCACTTTCGGTGGATTGATATCTTTTGGTCCGCCTGTAGGATTTTGCATGCTGGCGCAGGCACCTAAAACCAAAATCAGACCAAACAAGCAAATTCTTTCGACTAGCGGAAGCCACGTTTTATTTGAGCCTGTTTTTAGGCGATTTAAACCATTTTTACTTTTTTTGGAGTTGATCATTTAAGAATTTTTATTTTTCGCTGTAATCGCTTTATTTTAAGTCGTTATTAATAAGTTATTAAATCATTGATTTACAGCTGTTTACTCTATTATCTTGTTAAATGAACCATCAAAATTGAAATATCTGAAGGCGATACCCCAGAAATACGTGATGCCTGACCTAAAGTTCGTGGTTTGATGCGGCCAAGTTTTTCACGTGCTTCTTTTGAGAGCGAACCTAAAATTTGGTAGTCAAATTCCGAATGAATTTCGCGGTCTTCCAATCGTTTCATTTTTTCTACTATCTCTAATTCTTTCTCAAAATAGCTTTCATATTTTACCCTAATTTCCGCCTGTTCAATTACCTCTTTGCTATGCTGGTTCAATAATTCATCTAAACCGTTTGCTATTTTTCTTAAATCGTTAATCCCAATCTGAGGGCGACCCAGTAAATTCACCAGTTTTGCTTTTTCTCTAATGGGAGAAGTTCCCAAATCTTCAAGTAGCGTGTTCACCTGTTCTGGATCAACCGCCTGTTTCTTCATGTAATCAACAAGACTGTCAGCGTCGCTCACCTTTTTATTAACCGCATCCATTCTTTCTTGCCCTATCAATCCCAATTCTAAACCGATATGACTTAATCGAATATCTGCATTATCTTGTCTTAATAATAAGCGGTGTTCTGCTCTGGATGTAAACATGCGGTACGGCTCATCGGTACCCTTAGTTACCAGATCGTCTATTAAAACTCCGATATAAGAATCGGAACGCTTCATGATTAGTTCTTGTTTATCTTTTATTTTCTGATGCGCATTGATTCCGGCAATAAAACCTTGGCATGCCGCCTCTTCATAACCAGTAGTTCCATTAATCTGCCCTGCAAAAAACAGGTTTTTAATCAATTTGGTTTCCAGGGTTAAGCTCAATTGAGTAGGTGGAAAATAATCGTACTCAATGGCATAGCCAGGTCTAAACATTCTGGCTTTTTCAAATCCCGGGATTTGTGTTAATGCCCGGTACTGTACATCTTCAGGCAATGAGGTAGAAAAACCATTCACGTAAATTTCTACTGTGTTCCATCCTTCCGGCTCTACAAAAATTTGATGTCTTTCACGTTCTGCAAAGCGGTTTATTTTATCTTCTATAGATGGACAATATCTTGGACCCAGTCCTTTGATTCTGCCGGTAAACATCGGCGATTTTTCAAATCCCTCCTTTAATGTTTCGTGTACTTCGGCATTGGTATAAGTTATCCAGCAGCATCGTTGGTCTTCTACCAAGGGTACATTGGTATAAGAGAAACGCCCGCGGTCTTCATCACCCCACTGTTCCTCCATTTTGCTGTAATCCAAACTACGGCCATCTACTCTGGGTGGAGTCCCTGTTTTCATTCTTCCGGCTTCAAAGCCTAATTCCACCAATTGTTCAGTAATACCTGTAGCTGCTTTCTCTCCTGTTCTCCCGCCGCCAAAGCGTTTTTCCCCAATATGTATTATACCGTTTAAGAAAGTTCCATTGGTTAATACCACCGCTTCCGCTTCAATTTCTATGCCCAGAGAGGTTATAACCCCACTAATCTTATCACCGTCTGTTTTTAAACCTACTACGGTATCCTGCCAAAAATCTACATTAGGTGTTTGTTCTAAAGCCAGTCGCCATTCTTCTGCAAAACGCATGCGGTCTATTTGTGCTCTTGGGCTCCACATGGCCGGTCCTTTAGAACGATTCAGCATCCGGAACTGCAACGTGCTTTTATCGCTTATAATTCCAGAGTAGCCACCCATCGCATCTATCTCACGTACAATTTGCCCTTTTGCTACACCGCCCATTGCTGGGTTGCAACTCATTTGTGCAATAGTGCCCATGTTCATGGTAACCAACAAAACGCTTGAGCCTAAATTGGCCGCCGCAGCTGCTGCCTCGCATCCGGCGTGCCCCGCACCCACTACTATGATATCGTATTTTTTAAACATATCCTCTTCTTTGTTCCACGTGGAACGATCAAAACTAATGAATTTTTACCAGCCCTTTTTTAGCGTGTTTCACGTGGAACATTTTTTAATAGGGCAAAGGCACTCACCAATACCCAAACACTTTCTAACACTACAAAAGGATAAAAATTAATGAGGTAAGCCGATACTCCACAAAGCCCCGCACCTAAAATATTTAGTATGCTATATACAGGCTTTTCTGTTTCTAATTTTTTAGATAAATTTAAAAAGAAGGCTACCAATAAAAGGCTTACCCCTATTGTACCTAACCAATCTGAAATTGTCATGCGTTTGAATTTGTTTCACAAAAATAAACCTAATGTCACAAATTCCGAATTTTGATTGTTATTATTATTGATATGCCCATATTTACATGTTTAAACATTTAATTTAAAAATTATGGAAAAGATACTTCATTTGGCAAAAGATCGTGGTATTGTTGACCACGGCTGGTTAAAAGCTGCTCATTCTTTTAGTTTCGGACAATATTACGATGCCCATAAAATGCATTTTGGTTTATTAAGGGTTTTAAATGACGATATAGTGGCCCCCAATATGGGTTTTGGTACCCATGGCCATGATAATATGGAAATTGTAACCATCCCACTGCGTGGCAGCCTGGCTCATAAAGACAGCCTGGGTTCTGAAGGTACCATCACACCCGGCGAAGTGCAGATCATGTCTGCGGGCTCAGGAATTCAGCATTCAGAGTTCAATGCCTCTGCTACCGATGAAGTAAACCTTCTTCAGATCTGGGTATTTCCTAAAGAGCGCAATATTAATCCACGTTACGATCAAAAACAATTCGATATCAGCGGGCGCCAGAACAGATTTCAAGTACTGGTTTCTCCTACCGAAGAAGAAGGTGCCATGTGGATTAATCAGGATGCTGTTTTTGCTTTAGGAGAATTTGAGTCTGGGAAAGAATTTACCTATACCATTAAACATCCCGGTAACGGTGCTTATGTTTTTGTAATAGAAGGGGCTATAGAATTAGACGCCAGCACCTTGGGGCGCAGAGATGCAGCAGGAGTGTATGATAGCCTAGAAATACCCTTCCAGGTAAAAGACACAGCTAAGGTTTTGGTAGTGGAAGTGCCCATGCAATAAATCGACTTAAAAATTGCGAAGGCTCAGATACTGGTTTTCTTTATCAGTCATTTGGGCCTTTTTTTCTTTACCCTTATCCGCATATCCTAAAAGGTGTAACACCCCATGTATTATTACCCGGTGTAATTCATCTTTTTCACTCACCTCAAAATTTTTCGCGTTCTCATGGATACGGTCTATGCTGATAAAAATATCACCCACTATTTTTTTTGGGGTATCGCTATTATCAAAGGTGATGATATCCGTATAAGTATCATGGTTCAAATAACCCTGATTCATTTCCAGCAGATAAGCATCACTGCAAAAAATAAAATTCAATTCTTTTAAACGATAAGCCTCTGCCTCAATGGTAGCAACAATCCAGTTACGCACCGGTGTTTTTTGTTTTAAGATAAAAGAGGTGTCTTCTGTAAAAAAATGAATGGATGTACGGCTCATTAAACTTTAAAATGCAGTTCTATTTGATTTCCTTTATTATTAAAGATGCATTGGTCGGCTAATTTACGGATAATATATACACCCCTTCCACTATCACTCTCTCTGTTTTCTGGCGAAGTTGGATCTGCAATTTTCTCATAATCAAAACCTTGTCCCTCATCGCTAATGGTAAACACCATTTTTTTACCATCAAAAACTTCCAGATTTACATATACTTTAAGCGATTGATTCTCTTTATTTCCATGAACAATGGCATTTACACAGGCCTCATTGAGGCAGGTTAATACGTTGGCATAAATTTCTTCATGAAAGTGGTAGCGTTCCCTGAGCTGATCGATAAAATTTTCGAGCAGATTTAGGCTGGCCAACTCTGAAGGCAGCTGTAGGGTGTACAGATCCGAAGGGGAGATTTGAGTAGTCACTATTTACACTATCAATAACTAATTTAGGAATTAAAACTTATTTAAAATTGCATTTCGTCAGAAATTAACGTTTAACACCTGTAAAAATCCTTAAAAGAGATTATTTTTGTTTTCCTTTCGGGATGTAGCGTAGCCCGGTATCGCGCCAGCATGGGGTGCTGGAGGTCGTCGGTTCAAATCCGGCCATCCCGACCAAGTTTTCACCATCACATGATATCATGTGACAATTTGCTTTTTCGTACTTGAAAGTTTACTTGATGAAGTATGAAAAAGTAAATTGTTAAAGCGAAGAGTATGAAGGTAACAGCTTGATTCTACCCCCACTCCGGATCGCCGAAGGCAATCCGGCCATCCCAACGATTTTTTTATTTTCATATAAAGATTTTACCCCTCAGTCCTTCGGACAGCTCCCCTAAATATAGGGGAGCGAAAGAGATCATTATTATTCGATATGCCTTTCAGAACATATCGAATAGCAAAATATTGGCCATAAAAAAACCCTGCTCCGTTTAGGAAGCAGGGTTTTAAAAAATCAGTTAAATGATTATTTCGGATCCAAAATATCCTGAATACGAACCAATGCATCTTCCAGGTGAGCCTTAACTACCGGATTGCTGAATTTAGCAGAGTTTGCACGGATATCAGCAGCCAATAATTTCAATTCTCTTCTGGCCAATGGTCTGATATCAGAAGTAGTGGCATCAAAACGAGGACCCGCCGGACCAAATGGTGAAGCCGGTGGCGCAGGCTGTTTGTTGATTAAGAATTCTAAACGCTCTATATAAGCACGCTGCAGGTTTCTGCGGTACGTATCGATATTTGCGCCATTTGCCAATTCAGACCAGATACCTTTGTGTAGATCGGCAAATAAATCAGTTAAAGCATAAGCCTTAGCACCGTTTTTAGCGCTATTATCAATCATACGTGCCATACGAGTTGGCTCCAGAATTCCATTCAGGATATTAACCTGGGTACTGCGTAAACGCTCTACAATACCAGATTGGTCAAATTTGTTTAGGATGGCCTGGTCTAACATCCAGGTGGGTGTAGCAAAAGCCTGAGCGCTGATAAATTTAACTGCCTCTTGCTGTTTTGCTTTAGGTACCACGGTATAAACCGCACCTTTTTGCTCGTAGGTTTTATCATTTTCATAAACTCCACCAATATTAGAGCGTACGTGGCCCATATAACGGTTCCACTGGCCTAATACTTCACCATATAATTCTCTTAAATCATCGTATGGTTTACCTTCTTCGTAAGTCCATTTTTCGATGTTTGGAAGTATGCGTTTCAGGTTGGCAATACCGTAGGTAGAAGCTTTCACTGCATCGTCACCTAAATCTTCAGATTGTGAACGGGGATCGATAGGGTTACCGGTTTGCTGACCATAGAAATAACGGGGATCTCCGGCACGGGCAACCGTCCATTTGTTCAGAATTTTAGCATCTTCTTCTGCGGTTTTATTATCAAACCAGCTGTATGCCCATTTAATAGCCCATTTGTCGTAATCGCCAATACCAGGATATAAAACCACATCTCCATCGCCCGGCTGGGCAATGTAATTGAAACGGGCATAATCCATGATAGAAGGTGCGGTACCGCCCATTCTTTTGGTAAAGGATGCAGAACGTAAAGAGTCTACCGGATAGGCTACACTTGAACCAAAGTTATGTGCCATACCTAAAGTATGTCCTACTTCGTGTGAAGAAACAAAACGGATCAACTGACCCATTACTTCGTCTTTAAATTTAGGAGAACGTGCTTCTGGATTGATAGCCGCAGTTTGAACAAAGAACCAGTTACGAACCAAGTTCATTACGTTATGGTACCAGCCAATATCTGATTCCAGGATTTCTCCTGAACGAGGATCGGCAATATGTGGACCATAAGCATTCGCGATGTTAGATGCGAAATAACGGATAACCGAGTAACGGGCATCTTCTGGGCTCCAATCTGGATCGTTGGGTGGATCTAAACATACGATGGCATTTTTGAAACCAGCAGCCTCAAAACCTTTATTCCAGTCATTAACACCTGCTTTTAAAAACGGACGCCATTTTTGCGGCGTGGCCGGATCAATATAATACACAATTTGTTTAACCGGTTCTACCAGTTCGCCTCTTTTGTAAGCTTCCTTGTCTTTTGGCTCTAAATACCAGCGACGGGTATAACGGGTTACGGTAGCTTTTTGAGCATCAATACCATAATCGGTTTGTGCCTGAGAGAAGAAACCAACACGCTCATCGTGTAAACGAGGTTTAGTAGGCACTTTTGCCAACAATAACATAGAGTTGTGAATTTCTACTGTTACCGAACCTAAGCTTCTGTCGCCCGGCGCTTCTGCAGCACGGTAAGTTTTAGAAGAACGTACTTCTACGTTAATTGGGAAACTTTTAATGGTATCGATAAATGAACGGGTATCATCTAATGCAGAAATTTTAAATTGAGTACGTTCTGATTGAGGTAATCCTAAAGAAATTACATCTTTAGTATAAAAATCTGTTACATCAATAACTACCGAATTGGAGTCTTTATTAATGGCTTTGATATCAAAAGCACTTAAAATTGCATCTAGATTAGAGTTTTTTACAGACTGATACATGTCTGTACCTTCGGCAGCTACGTTACGGTAAGATGGCACTCTGATTAATACCTGTTTCTCTCTTTTCTGCCATTTCCACACTTGTTCGTTCAGTTCTTCGCCACCATAAGTACCATCAACAGTTGGTGTTTTAGCGTAACGGGTTACTACCAGCATTTCTCTGCCAAATAGGGAATCTGGAATTTCAAAGAAATATTTACCATCTAAATGGTGGACTTTAAATAATCCCTTATCGGTTTTAGCTTTTTCGGTAATTACCTCTTTGTAGGGCTTAATACCTGTTTTTGCCGATGCAGGAGCCGGCGTAGGCGTGCTGGCTACCGGTTTTACCGGAGTTTTTCCTTTAGGCTTTTTTTGCGCCATGGTTGAAGTCATTCCCGATAACACGATAAGTGCGGTTAGCAGAATGCTTGCTGTTTTTGATATCAATTGTTTCATTTATAGGGGTGTTTGGTTGTGTTAACAAATATAATTTTTGCGCTGTTTTAAGTGCTTTTCTAGCAGTAAAGTTACAATAACTGTTTGTTTACTTGCCTTCTGGTGCCTCAGGTTCGTTTTCTGCCTCGGGTTCAAAATACATTTGGCCTCTGCCACCTGCAGCAATGCTTAGGTTTTGGGTTATCTTGGTTCCGTTTGCACTGGTAATTTCTACCAGGTATTTACCCGCCTGCAGGTAAACTTTTTTATTGGCTGCCGGAGTTGGGCTGGCTTTTTTAGCTTTTACGTATTCTTCCTGATAAGCTTTAATAGCCGATTCGGAAACGCTTAAATCGTATTCTGTATAATTTAAACCTTTGGTAGCACCTACTGTAAATTCATTAAGGCTTAAACCCGCTTCTGTTTTAATGCGTATGGTTACTGAGTTTTTGCTGGCACTGTAAAAAGGCACCCGGAGTTTAGGCTCATAATAACCTTCATCCATTTTGCGTCCCCAGGCTGTGCTGAAGTTTACGCTTGGTAATTCAAATAAGTGCAAGTCTTTTTTAAGCAGTTCTGGAGTAAGTTGGGCTAATTCTTTAACACTGGTTACATATAGTGAACGGCCGTGCGTAGCCACCACCATTTCTTGTTCGCGGGTTTGGATAACCAAATCGTGAACGGGTACTGCAGGCAAACCGCCACTAAAGCGCATAAAGGAATTACCCATGTCTAACGAAGCATATAAGCCATGGTCGGTACCAACATAAACAAGGTTTTTGTTTTTAGGATCTTCTTTAATTACGTTAACCGGTTCGGCGGGTAAATCGGCGCCAATACGGGTCCAGGTTTGGCCATAATTTGTAGAACGATATACATAAGCGGTAAAGTCGTCGTTGCGATAAGCATTGAGTGATACGTAAACGGTTCCTTCATCAAATGCAGATGGGCTTACTTGCGATACCCAAAGGTCTTGTGGTAATTTATCCGAAATTTTGGTCCAGTTATAACCGCCGTCTTTACTTACGTGGATTAAACCATCGTCTGATCCCACATAAATTAAACCGAATTTCATTGGCGATTCTTCAATGGTGGTTAAAGTTCCGAAGGCAATATCGCCCGGTTTTCCGCCTTTGGTTAAATCTCCCGAAAGGGTAATAAAATCGGTAGCCTGGTTGAGCGAACGGTGAAATTTATTGGAACCAAAATAAACGATATCCTGATTATGGCGAGAAAGATGAACAGGCGATTCCCAATTCCATCTCAATGGACGTTCTCCCAATTCGTGTTTAGGCTGAAAAGGAATGCGTTCGCCAGTTTGCTGGTTTATGCGATTATAATAACCGTACTGAGAACCGGTATAAACCAGGTTGTTGTCGCGGGTATCTACAGCAACCTGCATCCCATCGCCGCCATTAATTCTTTTGTATGGATATTCGCCGCTATCGTACCAGCCGTAACCGGCTTTGTAGGTAGATGAGCCTACCCAAACACCATTATCTTGTAATCCACCATAAATGCGGTATGGTTTTGCCATATCTACATTTACAGAATAGAATTGTCCTACGGCCGGGGTGTTTGCTTTAAACCAAGTTTTACCATCATCGTAAGAGATGTTGATACCACCATCGTTACCATTAATGATATGGCCTTCTTTTTTGGGATTAGACCAAAGTACGTGATGATCTGCGTGTACGTTATCGGCATCTAAAGAGGTGTAAGTTTTACCGCCATCGTTTGAGCGCCAAATGGGTACACCCATAATGTAAATTTTATCCGGATTGGTAGGCGATACACTAATCTGGCCAAAATAGTAACCATAAGTATTGTATAAACCTCTTAAATCTTGTGTATTGGCTTTGGTCCAGGTTTTACCGGCATCGTTGCTGCGGTAAACTTCGGCTTCAATAATCGGGGTACCAAACATTTGCGAATTGGCATCTTCCAGAAATTCTACCAATGCTATTGGTTTTAAAGCATCTGTTTTAACCGATTCTTTTACGGTTTGGGCAGTGTGTTTTGCCGGAAAGCGATTTTCTCTCAAAAATGCATTCAGTTTATCGTCTGTTAAAGCCAAAAAATCATCTTTTGTGATCTTTCTAAAAGTGTCTTTGGTGTAAGTATCTTTTTTCTCTGTAACTGCTTCTTCTGCTCTGCCTGTTTGGTTATCTACTATGGCGTAAATAATATCAGGCTGCTGCGGATAAACGGCTAAGCCGATACGGCCAATGCCTTCTCCTTGCGGAAATCCGCTGTCTGTTGTGCTAGACAAAGTCCAAGTTTCGCCGGTATCGGTACTTTTATAAATACCAGAAGTTTTACCGCCTTCTACAAAGTTCCAGGCACGGCGTTCTCTGTGCCATAAAGAAGTGTACAATACGTTCGGGTTTTTAGGGTCGATGGCTAAATCAATGGCACCTGTATTTTCATTACTGCTCAAGGTGAGTTTCCAGGTTTGGCCACCATCGGTGGTTTTGTACAAGCCACGTTCTTTATTAGGAGTATATAAATGCCCCAAAACAGCCACAAAAACAGTATTTGGCTGTGTAGGATGAATAACAATACGACCTATATGATGTGATTCTGGCAGGCCGGTGTTTTGCCATGTTTTTCCGCCATCGGTACTTTTGTAAATTCCGGTTCCGGCGTAAGAAGAACGGCTGGAGTTATTTTCGCCGGTGCCCACCCAAATGGTTGTTTTTTTGTTTTGCGGAGTCCATGCCGACCAGTCGATGGCAATATCACCAATGGTCATGGCTTCTTGATGATCGAAAACAGGGTTGAATGAAATCCCGTTATTATCGGAGTGCCATAATCCGCCGGAGGCGTAAGCCACATAAAAATCGGTGGCATCAAATGGGTTTACATCAATATCTACTACGCGTCCGCTCATGATGGTTGGTCCTACAGAACGGAATTTTACCTGTGCGAAAAGACTATTTTGCTCTAGGTTTTGACGTTGTTTAAACCCCGATAAACGGTCGTTTGATGCGTTTTTTGATTGATTTTTTTGTGCTTGTAAACTTAGGGCTATCCCGCTGGCGGCTACCCATAACAACAGAAACTTTTTCATTAATTACAATTTGGTTTAGAAGTAAATATAGCTTTTGTAAACTATTTAGATTCTCCTTTTGATTGTAAAAATGAATTTTCGGGTGTTTTTTTCATTCTTGGGAAGAATTTCCATTAGATAATTTCGTTCATCTCCAGATTTAAATAAGTCATCCAGTTCTTTTGAGCTAAAGTCGGCAATGCGTTTTAGGTTAATAGTTATAATTTCATCGCCGGCTTGTACACCCTCTAATTCGCCCGCCGAACTTGGTGCTACCCGGCTTACAATTAGTCGTGTAAAATCAGGTTCGGGCCTAAAAAACTCTAAGCCGCTCATGTCGTGCTCAAAACTTTCTCTGAAATAAGCAGATGGTTTTACATAAAGCGCTTGCCGGCTGTAATCTATTACCGTTTCAAAACGCTTTAAAATCTGGTTGCCTAAATTGCCATTTCGGCCAGGAACCATCACTTTATTGGCCACATCATCATAATTCGGAAACGCCGTGATTACATTTTTTAGCACATATTTTCCTAAACTCAGGCTAGGTATTCTTCCCAAATATCCCCGTATTGGTCCCGCCAGGCCCACGCCTAAATTTTCGGCAATATTTACTTCAGGTATCGGAAACGGCAGCCCCATGTTACTTTCTAGCGAAATTGGATGCCCAGCACCTGTATCAATAATTAATTTTACTTTCACAGATTGGCCGGTACTCAATTTCAAATTCGTTTCCAGGTAGGGTTTACGCTCTTCAATAGTAATAGGTATTTTATACCCCTTTCGGGGGATGTAGCCCACCGAAAAACGATAAAACGTTAACATTTGCTCGGGATAATTGATGCGGGTAATAAAACTGTTAAAAAATTCATAGCCCAACAATCCATGGATGGGCATACCTACATATTCTGACAAATTAAAGGCATCTTTTTTTAAAATGGCTGCCGGAATAAATTGCCCTACCGCTTTGCCAATTTCCAGAGATAGCGGCGGCGAAACAAAAGCCTCTAGTTCTTCTTTTTCTCCCAAACCTATAATTTTTATATTTCTCAAATTTTGAAGCTTGAGACGGTCTGCCAGCGTATAATCGGTAATTAATACTAAGCCTACGCCTGTATCGAGCACAAAATTAAAAGGCCCTTCGCCATTAATGCTTAGCGGAATAATGATGAGATTTTTAATAAACTTAAAAGAGATGGACTGTCTTTTCTGGTAAGCCGGCAACTGAAAATATTGAGCCACAGAACGATTGCCCATCGTTAAGAAAATTAAAATCCCAAGGCTAACTTTAGAAAGTAAAACAGCAAATCCGGCCAGTTTCATAACTACAATAAGGTACAGCTATTTTGGCAATATTCAGACCAAACTTGAAATAAATCACTTTTTGGGTTAAATGTCCTGCCGCTCTTCCGGTTTAACTCTATCGCCCACATTTTTTGTGTAAATACGGGTAAATTCTGCCCCGAAATGTTTGATTAAAATTGAGATTTGAATATTCTCTCAGTTCCTTTCTAAGGATACCTAGCTGTCAATTAATTTCAACGGGATAAATGGATAATTTGTAATTGAGCTATGCGCTTATTTTGCGTGTTTTTAGCAATGCAAAAGGGTTTTACAAAATTTGTAAAACCCTTTTAAAAAATGTGTTTGGCATCAAATGAGTTATTTTAAACTCAAAGGCAGATAAATTCCGAAAGTGATATTCCTTCCGGGATTATAAAAGCCCAGATTGGGGTTGTTATCATCCAGTCTTCCGGGTTTAAATCGACTCAAATGGTCGTAAAAAGCTTTGTCTAATAAGTTGTTTGCCGCAATATGGAAACGCAGCACTTGCTTATTAAGCATAAGTGTAGCTCCCAAAGATGCATTTAATAGGGTGTAGCCGGCGGTGGGTGTTTCAAAGGCATCTGTTCTATTTTGATTTAGAAAATGATCTAATCCTATAGCCAGGTAACTGTTTTTTAAGCCCTTAAATTCGGGTTCAAAACGTATTTCATTTCGCAAAACACCTGCCGGGATAAAAGGCAGCGGTTTATCAGTTGCCCGATTTTGTCCCCGGGTGTAGGCAAAGCTGTTTTCAATATGAATAAGTTCGATAGGATGTAGGGTCAAGCTGATTTCTGAACCGCTCAACATAGCCTGGTTTTGTACAAAACGGAATAATGGATAAGTGTCGCCTTCGGCAACAATGGTTTCATTTCCGTTCTGGCGATAATAAATGTTATTATTAATCGAATTCAGAAATACACTCCATTCTCCGCTAATCTTTTCTGTATTAAATCCTAAACTCAAATCACTATAAAAACTCCGTTCCGGCTTCAAGTCGGCATTGCCAATCTCATACCTAAAAGTGCCTTCATGTACGCCGTTAGAGCCCAATTCGGCAATATTTGGTGCCCTGAAAGCAGAACCAATATTTGCTTTTACATTCCATTGCTCATTAAATTCGTGGGTTAAGCCCGCGGCACCGCTCCAATTGGTAAATTGATTACTCAAGGCCTCAAACACCACATCCCCGTTTTCTTCCAGCTTTTCGCCGGTCATTTTGCGATAATCTAACCTGCTGCCAAAATTTAACGTGGTAGCTTCCCAGTTTTTCTTGAAATAAGCAAACAGTCCGAAATCCCGGGAGGAATAATTGGGTATTAGAAATTCTTCGCCTTTATTTTTACTGTTTTGGAATGAACCGGATACACCAAATACCGGTTCCCAGCCATTATTTTCATCACCAAAATATTTAAAATCATAGCTGGTGGTTTTTAAATCAAAAAATAAAGCAGGGTCTGTTGTATTATCCTCAAACTCTTTACGCAGGTTATTCTGGTAAGTAATATTACTGCGAAGGCGGCCATTACCGAGCAGTAAATTGCTGTTTAAAGCTATTTTTCGGTGATTGATATCCTGATAAGGCAATAATAAACTGCGTGATTTTATTTGGGCAGAGCTTAACACATTTCCGTCTTCATCTTCAAAATCGCCATTGGCATTTGGCATAAAATCGGGCAAACCCACCTCACTTTTAAAATTAGAAAAGTTTAAGTGCGCATATCCCCATTTTTTATTTAAACCAATTTGTCCGCTCCAGTTCATTTCCTTAAAACCGGTATTAGGGATGCGGTTATCTGGTGTTTGGTAAGCAATGGCACTTTTAACAGAGGCTCTTGCCCGCCAAATAAAACCATTTTTATTACCATGAATCATGGCAGAATTGCCAATTAAGCCATGATTTGAAGAATAATTAGACAAAAATTCGCCTTTCACCTGGCCATCCATTGCCGGAAGTGGATCGATCATATTGATCACCCCTCCCAAAGCATCAGAACCATACAATAAACTGGCCGCACCCTTTAAAACCTCTACACGGTCTACATTAAACTGGTCTATTTCAATGCCGTGTTCATCGCCCCATTGCTGGCCTTCCTGTTTGGCGCCATCAGCCAAAGTAATTACCCGGTTATAACCTAAACCACGGATAACCGGTTTAGAAATACCGCCACCGGTGCTAATTTGAGATACCCCCGGAATGCGGGAAATGGCATCTATAATATTGGTAGACTGTTTAAGAAGTTGCTCTTTACCCACCAAGGCAACCGACGAACTGTTTTTACGGTTATCGGTACTAGATGCCGAACCGGTAATGACCACCTCACGGGCTTCAATAGTTGTTAAATTAAGTTTAAACACGAATTCGGTCGTGTTTAATAAATTAATGGTTTGGGTAAAAGTTTGGTAACCGATATACCTTACCTCCACCAAAAACTTACCACGTTCTGGGGTGTTTTTCAGGATAAATAACCCATTTTCATCGGCATTTGCCGCTATTTTTAACTCAGGGAAAGAAACCGTTGCACCCGGCAATGGTGCGCCGCTTTGTGCATCAAGCACACGACCGGTAATTTGTGCAAATGCCGCTTTGGTATTTAGGGCAAGGACGCTTAAACATAATATAAACAGGAACTTCGTTTTCATAAATTGGGAATTGGGCTTAAATAAATAAGAAAATCAAATCTCGCTCTGAGACTTGTAAAGGGAATAGTTATTTATTTAAGCTGCCGGCGGCCCCCGAAGTGTACGCTGAAGAGTTTCAGCCTGGTAATTTTGAAGACTTAATGCTACAAACGAATTTAAAGATACTGCTGACCTTAGAGTCAGCTCTGTTCGGTTTAGGGTAAAACTTTTATCGAAATGTACGGCACATACCCAGCATAAGCCATCTCGACTATTGATATGAGATTTATGCTGACAGGTTTCACCCTGAGCGTCTTTACAAACCACCTTGCTAGGATGGTTAGCACCATGACGATGAAATGCATCAGTTGGTAAAATAGCTACCGTAAAGCAGCTTAATACCAACATAGAAATTCCCGAAAGGATGAATTTTCTGATATTTTTCATTTTCAATTGTTTAAAGTTACGCAAAAGTTCAAAATGAGTAAATTAGACCGGTAATAAATTTGATACCCATGAAAACGCTCGATATTAATCTTTCTCAAAGCAATACCCCAACCGGCACAAAGCTCAATTGCAAAGGCTGGGTACAAGAAGCCGCATTGCGCATGCTACTCAATAACCTCGATCCGGACGTGGCCGAACGCCCCGAAGATTTAATTGTGTATGGAGGACGAGGAAAAGCGGCCCGAAATCCGGAAGCGCTGGCTTTAATTATAAAAGCTTTGCAGGATTTAGAAGAGGATGAAACCCTTCTAATCCAATCTGGCAAACCGGTGGGTATTTTACCTACCCATAAAGATGCGCCACGGGTAATTATATCTAATTCGCAACTGGTACCCAAATGGGCAACCCAACAACATTTTGATGATTTGGAAGCCCAAGGCCTGATGATGTACGGACAAATGACTGCCGGATCCTGGATTTATATCGGTTCGCAGGGCATTGTGCAGGGAACCTATGAAACCTTTGCCGAGATAGGACGTCAGCATTTTGGCGGCAGCCTCAAAAATACTTTATCAGTTACCGCGGGTTTGGGCGGTATGGGCGGCGCTCAGCCTTTGGCCATTACCATGAATGAGGGTGTATGCCTTGCGGCGGAAGTTGAAGAATGGCGTATCCGTAAACGATTGGAAACCCGTTATATAGATGAAATTGCTTTCGATATCGACGAAGCTATTGATTTAGCAATACAATATAAAAAAGAAGGCAAAGCCCTTTCTATTGGTGTAGTGGCCAATGCTGTAGATTTATTACAAAGAATGATTGAGCGTAATATTACGCCCGATGTACTGACCGATCAAACCTCGGCCCACGATCCATTAATCGGCTATTTCCCAGAAGGATTAAGTGTAGAAGCCGCTAAAATTTTAAGAGAAAGCAATCCCGAAGAATACACCAAACAATCTTATGCCACCATGGCCAAGCATATTGAGCTGATGTTGGAAATGCAAAAACGCGGTGCTATTACTTTTGATTATGGCAATAATTTACGTGGTCGGGCTTTGGAAGCCGGCGTAACTCATGCTTTTGATTTCCCCGGATTTGTGCCTGCTTATATCCGTCCGCTTTTTTGCGAAGGAAAAGGTCCGTTCCGCTGGGCAGCCCTCAGCGGCGACCCACAAGATATTGCCGAAACCGATAAACTCATTCTCGAATTATTTCCAGAAAATGAGGGCTTACGCCGATGGATAACCATGGCGCAAGAGCGTATCGCATTTCAGGGATTGCCGGCCCGCATTTGCTGGCTGGGGCAGGGCGAACGCGAAAAAGCAGGATTAGCTTTTAATAAATTAGTAGCCGAAGGAAAAGTAAAAGCGCCCATTGTCATTGGTCGCGATCATTT
>CAZFAE010000020.1:0-14030 GCA_964516035.1 uncultured Sphingobacterium sp. | reverse complement strand
AAGGAAAGGTTGAAATAAATATATAGCCCAGGGTTTTAACCCTGGGCTATAATAGTCTGCCACCACTAATTTTCTATATTTGCCCCATGACCCCCGCAGAAATCAATCAGAAATTTGATGCCCTTCAAAACCGTTTAGCCGAAGATTTCGATTCAGAAAAACCGGATTTGAAAGTGTTGCTTTTCCTCATCGGGGTGCAGGAACTCGGCCAGGGACCACAAAAATTTAGCAAACGCCAGAAAGAAGAACTGATGCATATTGCCAATTGCCGTTTATTTAGCGAGCTGGGTTTTTATGAACTGGAAGGCCTGGATCAGGATGGCTGGCCGCATTGGAAATTAATTAAACCCATTCCGGCTTACACCCTTTTAGAGCAGGAAATGATTCTGAAATCCCTGATGGTTAGCTATTTCGAGAGTCTTTAATCAAGGCCCTTAATTTTGTATATTCGGTAAACAATCTATATCAAGATGAAAAAACTACTCTTAATGGTCCTGATGATGGCTACATTAGCTGTACAGGCTGCAAAACCAAAACACCAATATGTTCGTATTAAAACGGATAAAGGTGAATGTATTGTGATGTTATATAACCAAACCCCAAAACACCGCGATAATTTTGTGAAAATTGTTGCCGACGGCACTTTAAGCGGTACACTTTTTCACCGGGTGATTAAAGATTTTATGATTCAGGGTGGAGATCCGGATTCTAAAACAGCCAAGCCAGAACAAGCCTTGGGCGATGGCGATTTGGCTTATAAAGTAGATGCCGAATTTCGCGATAGCTTATTTCACAAAAAAGGCGTTTTGGCTGCCGCCCGAGATAATAACCCGGAAAAAGCCTCCAGTGCCTGTCAGTTTTACCTGGCTCAGGGCAAAGTATTTACCGACGAACAGTTGAACACCTTGGAGCAAACCCGTTTAAAAGGTCGCAAAATTCCTGCATCGCAAAGAGAAATTTATAAAACATTGGGCGGAATTCCACATTTAGACCAGAACTATACCGTTTATGGCGAAGTGGTTAAGGGACTTGAAATGATTGATGCCATTGCCGCTGTTAAAACCGGACCGGCTGACCGCCCGGTTGAAGATGTACGCATGGAAGTAACCTTATTGAAAAAGAAAGAAGCCCGAAAACTAGAAAAAACATTAGGCCTGGCCGCTAAACCATGAAAATAATCACCTATAACGTAAACGGAATACGTTCTGCATTGAGCAAAAACTGGCTGGCCTGGCTGCAGGCTACCCAAGCCGATGTGGTTTGTTTACAAGAAATAAAAGCTACCCCAGATCAAATTACCGATTTATATGTGCTCGAATCTATGGGTTATGAGCATTACTGGTATCCGGCCGAGAAAAAGGGTTATAGCGGAACCGCTATTTTTACCAAACACAGCCCAAAACACGTAGAATACGGTTGCGGTTTAGCCGATTACGACCGCGAAGGCCGTGTAATTCGTGCCGATTTCGAAGATTTTTCGGTAATGAGTACCTATTTTCCTTCCGGTTCTAGCGGCGACGAACGCCAGGGGTTCAAATATCGTTTTCTGAACGATTTTCAGGAATACATCGACGGCCTGAAAATCCATTACCCCAAACTGGTGATTTCTGGCGATTATAATATTTGCCACAAACCTATCGACATTCATAATCCAAAATCAAATGCCAACTCTTCGGGGTTTTTACCAGAAGAACGAGAATGGATGGAAAATTTTATGGAAAGCGGTTATATCGATTCTTTCCGCCATTTTAACCCCGAACCGCATAACTACACCTGGTGGAGTTACCGTGCCGGAGCCCGCGGTAAAAACCTGGGTTGGCGTATTGATTATAATTTGGCTTCCAAAGATTTGCAACCGTTTTTAAAGCGTTCGGCTATTTTGGCTGATGCCAAACACTCAGACCATTGCCCGGTATTGCTCGAACTGGCTTTTTAAATCTCCATGAATAAGGCCCTGCTCATAACCGATATTAAAGCCCTGGTGGGCGTTCGTGCCAAAGGCGTAGAAAAGCTTCGCGGTAGCGAAATGGCCAACTTACCCACGCTTGAAAATACCTGGTTATTAGCAGAACATGGCCGAATTAGCCATTTCGGCAGCATGACCGAATTACCCGAACAATATGCTTCGGTAGCCCGAATTTCGGCCAATCAGGGATATGTATTGCCAGCCTGGTGCGATTCGCACACCCATTCTGTTTTTTCGGCCAGCCGTGAAGAAGAATTTGTAATGAAAATTCAGGGCAAATCTTATGAAGACATTGCCGAAGCGGGCGGTGGTATTTTAAACTCAGCCCGAAAACTGCAATTTTTATCAGAAGAAGATTTATTTTTTGCCGCCAGAAATCGCATAGAAAAACTGATTGCTCTGGGTACCGGCGCAATCGAAATTAAAAGCGGTTATGGTTTAAGTGTTGAAGGCGAATTAAAAATGCTGAGGGCCATTTTAACTTTAAAAGAAAACCTGCCCATTCCGGTGCAGGCCACTTTTTTAGGCGCTCACGCCTATCCTCCAGAATACAAAAACAACCATGCAGGTTATCTCGATTTATTAATTAACCAGCTTTTGCCTCAAATTGCAGATGAAGGCTTGGCCCAATATATTGATGTTTTTTGCGAACAGGGATTTTTCTCAAATGATGAATGTTCACGCATTTTAGAGGCCGGAGCTAAATACGGCTTAAAACCAAAGGTACATGCCAACCAATTGTCGGCTAGCGGTGCGGTAGAAACCGCGGTACAGCACGGCGCCATTTCGGTAGACCACCTCGAGGTAATGAACGAATCGGGAATGCAAGCCCTGGAAAACAGCGATACCATGGCCACAATTTTACCCAATTGTTCCCTTTTCTTAAATATTCCGTTTGCCAATGCCCGCGAATTGATGAACCGGAATGTGGCGGTGGCCCTGGCTTCAGATTTTAATCCGGGGAGTTCTCCTTCCGGGAATATGAATTTGGTAGTGGCTTTGGCCTGTATGCGGCAAAAAATGTTACCCGAAGAAGCCATTAATGCAGCCACTTTAAACGGTGCGGCTGCTATGGAATTGTCCGCAGCTTTCGGGAGTATTACACCTGGCAAAGTGGCCAATCTCATCATTACCAAACCTATATCATCGCTGGCTTATTTGCCTTATGCTTTTGGCGAAAATTTAATTGACCGGGTAATTATAAACGGCAAAATTTATGAGTAAGCTTGATATTTATACCGCTGGCGATTTAGCCGATTTAACTTTGGTCCGAGAAGGCGAAACTAAACTGGGCCAGAAAATGCATACTATTTCGGCTCTAGATGAATTGGCTTCCCATCCGGCTAAATTTGTTTTAATCGGTTTGCCCGAAGATGTAGGTGTAAGGGCCAACGCTGGCCAACCCGGAACGGCAGGTACCTGGGCACCAACTTTAAAAGCTTTTTGTAATATTCAAAGCACGGATAAATTATCTGGCGAAGAAATTCTGGTTTTGGGCCACCTGGATTTTACCGAAGAAATGATGCTGGCGGAGCAGTCCAAACCAGAACAGCTTCGGGAACTGGTAAAAAATATAGATACCTCAGTTTCAGATTTACTGAAGCAAATATTTGCCGCCGGAAAAGTCCCAATTGTTATTGGCGGCGGCCATAATAATGCCTATCCGATTTTAAAAGCCCTTTCTCAAACCCATAATCAAGGTGTAAATGCACTCAATATTGATGCCCATGCCGATTTTAGAGCCTTGGAAGGTCGGCATAGCGGTAATGGTTTTTCTTACGCTTTCGCGGAGGGATACCTGCATAAATACGCCATTTGGGGATTGCATGAAAACTATAATTCGCAAGCGCTAGTTCAACAATTAAACGCCCATCCCGATAGGATTTCTTATACTTTTTTTGAAGATTTTTTAACTTTAAAAACCGATCCGGGAAGTGCTTTTGACCGTGCCATGCAATTTGTGCAGGGTATTTATGGCCTAGAACTGGATTTAGACAGTATTGCCGGAGTTTCGGCCAGTGCGGCCACCACCAGCGGGTTTACAGCCGAACATATCCGTTCGGTAATCTACCAAACCCGTGCTTTTAAGCCGGCTTATTTTCATATTTGCGAAGGTATTGCCGAAAATCAGCATTTGCTACCCAAACTCATCAGCTTTTTCATCAGCGATTTTATCAAATCACAAATTTAAAACCGCCAGATTTTTTGTGGGCTAATGCAGGCATTCAACCGAATGTCTAAATCGTCTGTATCTTCAATCTCAGGGATGGGTTCAAAATGAGATAAGCCTATTTTTTGGGTATCGGTCCCGCATTCGGCCAGAAAACGGTCATAAAAACCTTTACCATAACCCACCCGGTGGCCGGTTTCGTCAAAAGCCAATAAAGGGATTAGAATTAAATCGAGTTGTGCTGCCTGGATAATTTCTCCATGTTGAGGCTCAGTAATTCCCCAGGTATTTTTGGCCAAATGGGTGTTTTTTCCCCAAACAATATGATTGAGCTGATGTGTTTTAAAATCGCTCCGGGAAAGTACCAGTTTAATTTTGGGGTGATTTGCTCTGAGCCAATCTGTAATGAGATAGGTATCGATTTCTTTTTTTGCAGAGATGGGTAAAAACAGGTGAACGTTTTTTACTTCTTTAAAATCTAAGGTTTGAATATGCTTTAATATAGCCCGATTGGCCATATGAAGCTCTTTTTCTGATAGAGATTGACGTTTTGCTAAGAATTCTGATCTGGCCTGGGCTTTTTTCATGTCTTAAATTTAATCAAAATAAAAAAACGGCCCTAGATTTCTCTAAGACCGTTGATAATCAACCTAAACCTTAAACTTAATTAAAGACCTTTATTTAACCCGTTCGATATAATCGCCGGTTTTTGTATCAATTTTCACTTTATCACCTTCATTAATAAACAAAGGTACCCGGATTTCTACACCGGTTTCAACCGTTGCACTTTTTAGCGCATTGGTAGAAGTATCGCCTTTAACGGCTGGCTCGCTGTAGGTAACCAACAATTCTACACTTGCCGGAGCCTGTGCCATAATCGGTTCATCGCTTTCAAAAGCCACAATTACATTCATGCCTTCTTTCATAAAACGGGCAGCATCACCAAATAAAAATTTAGGGATGTTAAACTGCTCGAAAGTGGTATTATCCATGACCACGAAAAAGTCGGCATCGTCGTATAAATACTGGTAATCGTTGGTTTCTACGCGGCAAATTTCTACCTCTTCATCTGTACGGAAACGGTATTCAACCAGTTTACCGCTTTTTACGTTGCGCATTCTGGCTTGGTAAAAGGCACGCAAGTTGCCGGGTGTACGGTGTAAGAATTCTTCTACCGCAACCAACTCTCCGTTAAAACGAAGAATATTACCACTTTTTACTTCTGACGCTTTGGACATAAACAGCTTTTTAGGTACTATAAATTACCTGTTTTTTAGTGCCGCAAAGGTATGCAGTATTTTGAAGATTTACAACAGCGATTTAGAAATTGTGATGGGAGGCGTTTAAAAGCTTTTATAGTTGGATAATAAGAGCTGGTTTTGGCAAAAAGAGTATTCTTGCTCTTGATTGGAGCAAATAATGAGCAGCCGATTGGCTGTATATTTTTTGATTAAATCCTGGTACCATTCTACCCCCTGCTGATCGAGATTGGCGGTGGGTTCGTCTAAAAAAAGAATGGGTGTATCAGAAAAAACAGTCAGCGCCAGTTTGGTTCTTTGTTTCATGCCCGACGAAAAGTAACGGATGGCTTTGTTTGCGGATGTTTGTAATCCGAGTACTTCCATTAATTGTTGGGCATCGGTATCGGGTAAAAATTTTTTGAACTGAAAGTGAAATTGGATCATTTCATTCAGGGTAAAATCTTCAATTAATTCTAAATAGGGAGCCGCTAAGCTGAGTTGATTATAAATCTGTTCAGAATCTATTGCAGAGCCCCCATCTTGGTAAGTGATTTTACCCTCGGAAGTGCTTAGGCTGCCGGCTAAAATCTGTAATAAAGTAGATTTACCGCTGCCATTAGCTCCTAAAACGGCATAGCTCTGCCCGCTTTCAAAAGTATAGTTAATGCCTTTAAATATCCATTCTTGGTTAAAACGGCGGCCAATATTTTCCAGGATAATTTTCATGGATGGATTAGCCGTTGCCAAAACCTTTCATAATACCTCGATTAGAATTACGTATAAAATTCACAATCTCGTCACGCTCTTCGGTAGGTTTAAATCCGGCTTCTACCATATCTAGGGCTTTGGTGGTATTGCTGTTTTTTAGGAAAAGTACCCGATAAATATCTTGTATTTCATTGATTTTTTCGGAACTGAAACCTCGTCGGCGCAAGCCTACAGAATTGATACCTACATAGGAAAGTGGTTCGCGGCCGGCTTTGGTGTACGGAGGTACATCTTTACGTACCAACGAGCCGCCGGAAATCATCACGTGGGCACCAATGCTTACGAACTGATGCACGGCAGACATTCCGCCGATGATGGCATGATCTTCTACCGTAATGTGACCCGCTAGTTGAACAGCATTGGCTAAGATGCAATAATCTCCAACAATACAATCGTGGGCTACGTGGGTATAAGCCATCAATAATACATTATTGCCAATGCGGGTTTCTTTACGGTCGGTAGTACCCCGGTTAATGGTTACGCATTCGCGGATGGTGGTATTGTTACCAATAATGGTGAGGGTTTCTTCGCCGCCAAATTTTAAATCCTGTGGAACGGCAGAAATTACTGCTCCCGGAAAAATACGGCAGTTTTTACCAATACGGGCACCGTCCATGATGGTTACGTTGGATCCAATCCAGGTTCCTTCGCCAATTACCACGTTTTTATGGATGGTTACAAAAGGTTCAATTACTACGTTATCTGCAATTTTTGCTTGCGGATGGATGTAGGCTAAAGGTTGTATCATAAATTAGGTTTTTTGGCAATTTGTGCCATCAATTCTGCTTCTACTACAATTTTATCACCCACCATGCCAATGCCTTTCATTTGTGCAATACCCCTTCTGATTGGGGTAATTAAGCTGCAATGGAAAACCAGGGTATCCCCGGGAAGTACTTTTTCCTTAAAGCGGGCATTCTCTATTTTTAGAAAGTAGGTAAGGTAATTATCCGGATCGGGAACGGTGTTGAGTACTAAAATACCACCGGTTTGGGCCATGGCTTCAATTTGTAATACGCCTGGCATTACCGGGGTTCCCGGAAAATGACCTTCGAAAAAAGGCTCATTCATGGTGACGTTTTTGATACCAACTACGTGATTTTTAGAAAGCTCCAGGATTTTATCTACCAGTAAAAATGGCGGACGATGCGGCAAAATATTCATAATTTGTACCGTATCGTAAACTGGAGTGGCGTTCAGATCATATTTTGGTACGTGCTTTTTGCTTGTATCTTTTTTCCATTGGGCCTTAATTTTTTTGGCAAAGGCTACGTTGGCGGCATGTCCGGGACGGGCAGCCATAATGTGACCTTTAAGCGGTACGCCAACCAGAGCCAAATCACCAATCATATCTAATAATTTATGACGTGCCGGTTCGTTTTGATGACGAAGTTTGATATTGTTCAATATCCCCTCACGGGCTACATCAATATCGGCTTTATTGAAGATTTTAGCCAGGTGATCTAATTCTTCTCTGCTTACCTCTTTATCTACTACCACAATGGCATTGTTTAAATCTCCGCCTTTAATGAGGTTATTAGCCAATAGCATTTCCAATTCGTGCAGAAAACAAAAGGTACGGCAAGAAGCGATTTCTTTTTTGAACTCGGAAAGTGTGGTTATGGCTGCATGCTGGCTTCCCAGAATAGGTGAATTGTAATCAATCATGCAGGTAAAACGATAATCGTCTAAAGGCATGGCTACCATTTCTACCTTGCGATCTGGTTCAGAGTAATGGATATTAGCGGGTATACTGTAATATTCCCGGTCTGCTTCCTGATCTAAGAAACCTACTTTTTCCATGGCTTCAATAAACTCAATGGAACTTCCATCCATAATCGGGATTTCGGGACCATCTAATTCCATTAAAACATTATCAACTTCGCATCCTACCAAAGCAGCCAATACATGTTCAACGGTGCTTACACTTGCACCGTTCTGGCTTATGGTGGTACCCCGTGAGGTATCGGTTACATTGTCTACATCTGCATCTACTACGGGGCTGCCGGGTAAATCTACACGAGAAAATTTGTAACCGTGATTATCCGGAGCAGGTTTAAAAGTCATGGTTACCGGTTCGCCGGTGTGCAGACCAACTCCCGATACAGAAAATGGAGATTGAATGGTTCTTTGTTTTATATTCATTTTGATAAAAAAATAGTAAATAATGGATTAATAATCGTTTTTACTTACTAATGTTTTCAATTGTTGTTCTAATTCTGCTATTCTGCGTTCTAATTCCGGAAGGCGCTGGTATATTACCTGAGATCTTTGGCTGTTTCCGTAATAAGCAATGGGCATACCTCCCCATTTTTTGCCTTCTTCTGTTAAAGAGCGGTTTACACCGGATTTTGCCTGTATTTGTGATCCGTTTGCAATGCTTAAGTGCCCGGCAACTCCTACCTGACCTCCTATAACGGCATTTTTACCTACTTTGCTACTACCAGAAATACCGGTTTGAGAGGCAATAACGGTATCTGATCCTACCTCTACATTATGGGCTATTTGAACCAGGTTATCTAGTTTTACTCCTTTGTGGATGATGGTTGAACCCATGGTTGCTCTATCGATAGCGGTGTTAGCACCAATTTCTACATCATCCTTGATAATTACATTACCTATCTGGCTTATTTTAGAATAGCTGCCATCTGCCAGAGGTGCAAATCCAAAACCATCGCTGCCTATAACACTGCCGGAATGGATAATTACCCGGTCTCCTACTATACAATCAAAATAAATCTTTACACCGGCAAATATGGTGCAATCTTTTCCTATGCTAACCCCATCTCCTATATAGCTCTGGGGGTATATTTTGCTGTTATCTCCAATTTCAACCTGATCGCCGATATAGGCAAAGGCTCCGATATATACATTTTTGCCAATTTTAGCACCGGGGTGTATAAAAGAGGGCTGTTCTATGCCTTTTTTATCCAGTTTAACCGAATTGTACATTTCCAGTAATACAGAAAAGGCGCTATAAGCATCCTTCACCCTGATTAAAGTAGCCGAAACAGGTTGTGAAAGAACCAGGTCGTCGTTTACAATAATAACCGAAGCGTTAGAGTGGTATAAAAACTGCTCATAACGTGGGTTGGCCAGAAAAGATAAAGCACCTTTTTGTCCTTCTTCAATCTTTGCCAGATGGTTTACCGCTACCTCAGGATTTCCCTCAATGGTACCATTTAGTAATTGCCCGATTTGCTGAGCAGTAAATTGCATGCTATAAATTTAAGTGTCTTTATAAAAAATCTCAGCAAATTTAACCTTATTTAGGGTTTAGCCTAACAAAAAATTAATTTAAGCCTAACGATTCAATTCTTTAAGGTAACAGAAAATATATTTTTTAACGGTTTTAGCTAAAGCTTCCAGATTAGAATTGTCTGAAGCTTGGGCAATATCGATGATGTTTCCATCTTTCATTAAAATTTGAATACTGCCATCTCCAGACCGGTAGGCGTTGTTTTTGATGGTATCGGTAAACACAAAATAAGAAGCATCATCTTCATCCACATCAAATCTTTCTACAGCTTTTTGTACCATTTGATCAATAACCATTAATTCTGGAGCCTGGTTACTAATTTCTACCTGGTACAATTCCCGGCCAATTAGGTGGCGGCATAAAGTGGATAAAATTAGATCGTCTTCATCGGCCCATGCCTTAATAGAAGTAAAAACATCGTGATCATCTAGTTTAGAGAAACGCTCCAAATGGATAGGATCTTCCATAAAATCTTCTTTACGGATGATATTATTTAAAAAGTGGCCAAAATTTGAGGTGGCAAATAGTTGTTTACCCTCTAAAGCCAGTTCTTTTGCTCTTTCGAGAATTTTAATGAGCATTTGCTCTCCGGCGATAACTGTTTTATGCAGATAAACTTGCCAGTACATCAGCCTGCGGGCAATTAAAAACTTCTCGATAGAATAAATACCCTTCTCTTCCACAACCAATTGCCCTTGGTGCACATCCAGCATTTTAATAATCCGGTCTGAACTGATAACCCCTTCAGAAACCCCGGTAAAAAAACTATCACGGTTTAGGTAATCCATCCGGTCGAGGTCTAATTGACCCGAAACCAATTGTGAAAGAAATGATTTTGGGTACCGGTGATTAAAAATCTCTAAAGCCATGTTTAATCTGCCGCCAAACTGACGGTTTAGGTTATTCATCAGCAGGGTAGAAATATGTTCGTGAGATACGCCTTCTACCAGGGTATGTTCCAAGGCATGCGAAAAAGGCCCATGGCCAATATCATGCAATAAAATCGCAATTTGGGCGGCTTCTTCTTCTTCGGCAGTAATTATGTTTCCCTTTGCTTTAAGGGTTTCTAGTGCCAAGCCCATCAGGTGCATGGCACCTAAAGCATGATGAAAACGGGTATGTAAAGCCCCCGGATATACCAGGTGCGTCATTCCTAATTGTTTGATATAGCGTAAACGCTGCACATAGGGGTGCTGCACCAAATCAAATATCAGCTCGGTAGGGATGCTGATAAATCCGTAAACCGGATCGTTTATAATTTTTTTCTTATTCAAGGACAGTTAGCTGCTTATACTTTACAAAATTGCTAAATTAAATGATACAAAAAACAACACCGGCTGTTGTATCTTTATACTTAGAAATTAATTGGTTTAAACGATGCAGGAAACACATATTTTATGGGCAGATGATGAGATTAATTTGTTGCGTCCGCATATTTTATTTTTAAACGAGAAGGGCTACAGGGTTACCACAGTTACCAATGGCAGCGATGCGGTCGAGTTATTCAAATCCAACTATTTTGATTTGGTTTTTTTGGATGAAAACATGCCCGGTTTAACCGGATTGGAAACACTGGCCTTGATTAAAAATATTAGCCCGGAAACACCGGCGGTACTTATTACTAAAAACGAAGAAGAGCATTTAATGGAGGATGCCATCGGTTCTAAAATTGACGATTACCTCATCAAACCGGTCAACCCCAAACAGATTTTATTAACTATTAAAAAACTCATCGATAATAAAAGACTGGTTTCTGAAAAAACCTCGATGGCCTATCAGCAGGATTTCCGCAATTTGGGAATGATTTTGAATGAAAAACTTAGTTTTTCTGAGTGGGCCGATGTTTATAAAAAACTGATTTACTGGGAGCTTTCGCTCGAAAAGTTGGAAGATGCCGGAATGCATGAAATTCTGACCAACCAGAAACAAGAAGCCAATACCCAATTTGCCAAATTTATTGAAAACAACTATACAGATTGGGTGCAGCACCCGGAATCGGGCCCTATTACTTCCGATCAATTATTTAAAAAGAAGGTTTTTCCGGAATTGGAAGATAATCGCCCTACTTTTTTTATTCTGATTGATAATTTGAGGTACGACCAATGGCGTATTTTAAATCCTATAATTACCGATTATTTTAGGTTAGAATCCGAAGATCATTATTATAGTATTTTACCCACCGCCACTCAATATGCCCGAAATGCCATTTTTTCGGGTTTAATGCCTTCCGAGATGGAAAAACGCTTTCCGGGTAAATGGCAAAATGATGAAGATGAAGGCGGAAAAAATCTTTTTGAATCAGATTTTCTGGGAGATCAGATTAAGAGATTGTACCGCAAGGAATGTAAATACAGTTATCATAAAATACTTACCCAGGAACAAGGTCGGGATATTACCGACAACCTGAATAACCTGATGGGCAACGATTTGAATGTAATTGTTTACAATTTTGTAGATATGCTTTCGCATGCCCGAACCGATATGGCCATGATTAAAGAACTGGCCAGCGACGAAGCGGCCTATCGATCTCTTACCTTGTCCTGGTTTGAACATTCCCCTTTATTGGAAACGCTAAAAAAACTATCGCGTAAAAAGGTTAAAGTAATGATTACTACCGATCATGGAACCATCCGGGTAAGACACCCCAGTAAGGTTATTGGCGACAGAAATACCAATACCAATTTGAGATATAAGCAGGGTAAAAACCTTAATTTTAACCCTAAAGATGTATTGCATGTTAAAAATCCGGCCGATGCAAATTTGCCCCGACTGCACGTGAGCTCTAGTTTTATCTTTGCCAAAGAAGACAGTTTCTTTGTGTACCCCAATAACTACAACCATTTTGTCAATCATTTCAATGATACCTTTCAGCACGGGGGCATCTCTATGGAAGAAATGATCGTTCCGCTGATTACCTATTTGCCTAAATAATTTTAAGATGACCGAGAAGTTTCCTTTATCCGAATTGCCCCTTATTGCCCGAAAAGTATTGGCTGCTGCCCAAAGTCCTAAAGTGGTTTTGTTTTTTGGAGAAATGGGTGCCGGTAAAACTACCCTGATTAAAGAAATTTGTGTTGCATTAGGTACCACTAATCCGGTGAGTAGCCCCACTTTTTCATTGGTTAATGAATATGAATATCCGGAAGGCTTAATCTATCATTTTGATTGTTATCGCTTAAAAACACCCACCGAGGCCTTAGATATGGGTATAGAAGAATACCTCTATTCTGGCAATTATTGTTTTATAGAATGGCCCGAAAAAATTGAAGGTTTATGGCCCGAAAAATACGTGAAGCTTACTTTGAGCAGCATAGATCCCAAAACCCGGGAAATAGCATTAGAAATGGTTGGCTAAGGCGTTCAATATCATAGATTTTTGTTAATTTCAGGAATATAAAATTAATAAGCAATCGTGAAAAGTGAATTATCAGACCTAGCCCGACAGGCTCTTTTACAGCCTCAGGAAGCCATGCTGGCCACCGGGTCTAAGAAAAACCGCTTATATATCGGCATACCAAAAGAAAGCTCTTTTCAGGAAAACAGAATTGCCTTAACTCCACTTTCAGTTGCTGTTTTAGTTCATAACGATCATGAAGTAGTGATTGAGTCTGGTGCCGGAACGGCAGCCAATTTCAGCGATCAGGATTATAGCGAACAGGGTGCCCGAATTGTTTACGATAAAAAAGAAGTTTATCAGGCCGACCTGATTATCAAAATTGCTCCGCCAACTGCCGAAGAAATACAGATGATGAAAACGGGACAAATCCTGTTTTCTGCCCTGCAGATGTCTACCCTAAAATTAGAATATCTGCAAGCCCTAATGGCCAAAAAAATCACTGCCCTTTCTTTTGAATACTTACGTGATGAAGGAAATATACTCTCAGTTGTGCGTGCCATGAGCGAAATTGTGGGCGCTACGTCTGTACTCATTGCGGCCGAATATTTGAGTAATGTATTTGATGGTAAAGGTTTAATGTTGGGGGGAATTACCGGAGTTCCACCTACAGAAATTGTGATTTTGGGTGCCGGAACGGTAGGCGAATATGCCGCCCGCACCGCCCTGGCCTTAGGTGCCGAAGTAAAAGTATTTGATAGTTCTGTTTACCGCCTGCGCCGTTTGCAAAATAATGTAGGCAGCCGGGTATTTACTTCGGTTATACAACCCATGGTTTTAAATAAAGCACTCTGCAGCTGCGATGTGGCTATTGGGGCCATTCGTGCCAATCATGGACGCAGCCCCTGTATTGTTTCTGAAGAAACGGTAAGCCAGATGAAACCCAATTCGGTAATTATAGATGTAAGTATTGATCAGGGAGGGTGTTTTGAAACTTCCAGGGTAACCAATCATACCGAACCGGTTTTTAGAAAGCATGAAGTGATTCATTATTGTGTTCCCAATATCGCTTCGCGGGTTTCACGAACAGCCACTTATGCTTTAACCAATATTTTCACCCCTATTTTATTAGATATTGGAGAAATGGGCGGTTTGATGAATGTAGTTTGGGATAAACCGGGTGTTAGAGATGCCGTTTATTTATACCAGGGCCAGCTAACCAATGCCGATTTATCAGAATGGTTTAAAATTCCACACAAAGACCTCAATTTACTGATTGTCTCGAATCGATA
>CAZFAE010000019.1:29782-32421 GCA_964516035.1 uncultured Sphingobacterium sp. | reverse complement strand
GCTAAACCCGATTGCAGTGGATACCGGCCTTGTGGTTAAGGCCTGTGCAGTATAAACGGAAAGCGGGGCTGAAGGTGTTACAAGTTGTTGGCGTTGGTTTAATAATAGATTTATCTCGCCAATAAACTCATCGAAATTTGTAAAAAATATAGCCCCGGGTTTAAACTCGGGGCTATAAATAATAAACAGAGAATAACGGTTTCAACCGTTTAAAATTTAATCAAGAATCTAGTACAAAATACCTGCAATAGTTGCAGATAAATAAGAAGCCAGGGTTCCGCAAATTAGAGCCCGAACACCCAGTTTGGCTAAATCTGTCCGGCGTTCTGGAGCCAGTTCGCCAATACCACCCACCTGAATGGCAATAGAACTGAAATTGGCAAAACCACATAAGGCAAAACTGGTGATTAGCAGGGATTTGGCATCTAGCGTAGCTTTAATCTTGGCTAAATCTAAATAAGCCACAAATTCATTAATTACCATTTTGGTGCCCATTAATGAACCCGCAACATGGATATCTTTTCCGGGTACGCCCATGGTCCAGGCAAACAGGGAGAAAATACTGCCTAAAATCTGATTTAAACTTAAAGTATTGATATCAATGCCAATAAAAGCAAGTGTTAAGCCTAAACTGCCTAATCCAGAGCCAATTTTGCCTAAAACATAATCTAACAAAGCGATAATGGCAATGAAGCCAATTAGCATGGCAATTACATTTAAACCTACTTTTAAACCATCGCTGGCACCATGAGAGATGGCGTCAACCAGGTTGGCGTTTGTTTTCTTCACCTCTAAAGAAACCTGACCTTTAGTTTCAGATACTTCTGTTTCTGGCCAAACAATTTTAGAAATAACCAATGCACCCGGTGCAGCCATTAAACTGGCGGCAATCAGGTATTCGGCAGGTACGCCCAAAGCAATATAAACTGCCATTACCCCGCCGGCAATACAAGCCATACTGCCGGTCATGGAAGCCAATAACTCAGACATGGTCATCCCTTTTAAATAAGGCTTAATCATGATTTGAGCCTCAACCTGACCGACAAATGCACTGGCCACGTTAGATAAAGCCTCAGAACCCGAAACACCCATTAATTTATACACCACGAAGGCAATGCCTTTTACAATACGCTGCATAATGCCCAAATAGTAAGCCACACTTACCAAAACGGCCACAAAAATGATAGTTGGTATGATTTTAAAGAAGAAAATAAAGTCGTTTCCGGGGCCAAAAGCCTTGTCCATTAACTCTTTATTAACCAAACCGCCAAAAACGAAATTGGCACCAGCCTGAGAAAAATCTAGCACTTTGGTTACTGCAGCACCCAGCCAAGAAAAGATTTCTTTCCCTACCGGGACTTTCAAAATGAAAAGTGCTAATAATATTTGGATAGTTAAACCGGAGATAACCAGTCGGTAATTGATGGCTTTGCGGTTATTGGATAAGAGAAAGGCAATTGCAAAAATGAGCGCAATGCCAATCAGGCCGGTAAATCTTTCCATTTTTTGTGGTTTTGTTTGGTTTGAACCGGAAAAATAGAAATAAGAAAAGGATTACCGAAATAATGTAGATAAATAAGGGAATGTAGATAAGTTTAAGAAGACTTTCTCTTGCTTATTTCATCTCTGATACTGGCAGCACGCTCATAAGCCTCGTCTTTTAGTGCTTCTTGCAATTTAGATTTCAATTCTTCATCGCTTAAAGCGGTAAAATCATTGGCGCTTACCGGTTTTTCAGTATTTTCTTCTCCTCCGGCCACCATATCTTCCAAATAAGCAAATTCATTACCTTCCATAATGGTTCCGGCAGAAGCTAAAATAAACTCGTAAGTATAAATTGGGCATTCAAACCGAACAGCCAAAGCAATAGCATCAGATGTCCGGGCATCAATTTCTACCTGTTTTTTGCCATCGGTACAAATCAATTTTGCATAAAATACAGAACCCACTAGGTTGTAAATAATTACTTCCTGAATGCTAACATGATAAGCTTCGGCTAAATCCTTAAACAAATCGTGGGTTAAGGGGCGGGCAGGAGTCATCTTTTCAATTTCGATAGCAATGGCCTGGGCTTCAAAACCGCCAATAATAATAGGAAGACGTCGTCGGCCGTTTACCTCGCCCAATACCAGTGCACAAGCACCAGATTGGGTTTGGCTATAGGATAAACCGACGATGTCTAACTTAATCTTCTTCATAAAATATCAATCAAAACTCAATTAGCCTTGATTTTTATACGCTTTAATGGCTGCTGTTAATTTTGGAAGTACTTCCATGGCATCGCCTACAATTCCGTAATCTGCTACCTTAAAGAACGGTGCTTCCGGGTCTTTATTGATTGCCACAATTGTTTTTGATGAACTAATTCCGGCTAAATGCTGAATAGCGCCCGAAATACCCACAGCAATATATAAATTAGGGCTTACCGCAATACCGGTTTGTCCAACGTGTTCTTCGTGAGGTCTCCAGCCGGCATCAGAAACAGGTTTAGAGCAGGCAGTAGCCGCACCCAAAGCATCGGCTAAATCTTCTACCAAATGCCAGTTTTCGGGGCCTTTCATGCCACGACCAGCAGAAACCACCAGTTCGGCATCGGGTAAAGAAATTTTATCGGTAGCACGTACTATTTCTTTTACTTT
>CAZFAE010000019.1:1269-29682 GCA_964516035.1 uncultured Sphingobacterium sp. | reverse complement strand
GCAACCTGGCCAATAGATATGGCAACCAGGCCGGTATTTAAGGCATCGGCTATGGCTTTGGCATAAGAAACTACCTCAAATGTTGATTTTTTGAAGGCTCCTTCTGCGTTTTCTACGTAAACTAATACTGACATAATATTTTGGTTCTATTTCTGCTTTCAGGTTTTAAAAAATCAGCAGGCAGAATGTGAAATTTAGGTTTATAATTAGATGACTTTAGCTTCGGTATGTAATAAGTTAATTAAACCTTGTACATCGTCTGCATCAACCATTTTTACCGCACCTCTCGGAGCCGGAGTTTCAAACTGATGCACAGCGCTTAATTGCTCAATTTCTTTAGCTTCAACCACCAATAAAGGTTTGGTTCTGGCCGACATAATGCCACGCATATTCGGGATTTTCCACTCAGCAACACCTTCGGCACAGCTCGCCACAAACGGAGCCTCTACTTCTAAAACTTCTTTTCCGCCTTCAATTTCGCGGTTCATGCTGGCAGTTTTTCCATCAAAATCTAATTTTTTGATGATAGAAATAGAAGGAATATCTAAAAACTCGCCAATCATGGCCGGTACCTGGGCATCGTTATGGTCAATAGATTCACGGCCGGTTAAAATCATGTCGAAACCCTGCGTTTTGGCATATTCTGCAATTTGAAAGGCTACAAAATAAGCATCCCTCGGAGTGGCATTAATTCTAACGGCATCATCAGCACCAATGGCTAAGGCTTTACGGATAGTTGGCTCGGTGGCCACATCGCCCACATTAATTACCGTTACGGTTCCTTTTCCGCCTTCACACAATTCAATAGCTCTAGAAAGCGCAATTTCATCATAAGGATTCAGGATGAATTGCACACCTGCCGTGTTGAATTCGGTATTATCGTTGGTAAAGGTTATTTTTGTGGTGGTATCGGGTACGTTACTAATACAAACAAGTATTTTCATAAGCTCTTTTTTTGCAAATTTAGTTAAAAAAGCGAAATAACATCATGCAGTATAACCGCTTAAACAAGCTTCTCGATTTTTTAAAAAACGAGCCACAAGATCCCTTTCTAAAATACGCCCTGGCTACAGAATATTTGGTATTAAATGATTCTGCTCAGGCTTTAGCCTATTTCGAAGATTTGGTACAAAACCACAGCAATTATGTGGGCACCTATTATCATTTGGGTAAATTATACGAAACACTCAACCGCAAAGCGGATGCCATAAAAACTTATCAGGATGGTATGGCTATTGCCCGCAAGGCCAATGATATGCATGCTTTTTCTGAATTGCAAACCGTGTACAATTCGGCCATGGGCCTGGATTACGAAGACGATTAAAACCTTTCTTTTGAAAAAACGACAGCTGCTCTTTCTTAAAGATGTTTTTCTGTACACCTTTACCGCTTTTGGAGGTGCCCAGGCACATATTGGCTTTATGCTTAAAGATTTTGTGCAGCGCCGGCGTTACATATCAGAAGAAGAATTGCTGGAATTAAATGCCCTGTCGCAAGTTTTACCGGGGCCGGCATCTACCCAAACATTGGTAGGCATGGCCTATAAAGTAGGAGGGCTCCCGCTTGCACTAATTACTTTCCTCATCTGGATATTGCCCTCGGCAGCCATCATGGCTTTTGCGGCCATCGGTTATACCTTATTAAACGGACAGGCTAAATTTCAGCAAATACTTCAAATATTACAGCCAGTAGCCATTGGCATTGTGGCTTATGCCGCGTTCCAGTTCAGTAAAACCATACTTAAAAACCAGGTCAGTATATTTTTAGCAGTTGGCGCATTAATTACCACCCTAATTTTAAAAAACACTTATGTTTTTCCAATTTTAATTCTGCTTGGAGGCATTATAAGCTCTGCATTAGATACGCCAAACGAAGAAACCGAATTGCGCACCCGGCTTTTTGCCAATATCAATACCCGTAAGGTTATCTATTTTATAGGCATTCTATTATTCTTCGCTGCTTTAGGTGCCATCATTAACAGAACATCGCCCTTTAGTTTACCCATCCGTTTATTTGAAAATTTTTACCGTAACGGCATCCTTATTTTTGGCGGCGGACAGGTGTTGGTGCCTTATATGTTTACCGAGTTTGTAGAAATGAAACATTACCTCAGTTCTGCAGAATTTCTATCCGGCTTTGCGCTACAGCAGGCATTGCCCGGCCCAACCTTTTCATTTTCTTCTTTTTTGGGAGCAATTTCCCTTAAAAATGCCGGGTATGGTTTAGCCGGACAAATAGGAGGCAGCCTTATTGCCGTAATTGGTATTAACCTGCCGGGTTTAATACTCATCCTCTTTATTGTGCCTTTCTGGAACGATTTAAAAAAAATCAGCCGCATCAGAAATTCCCTTTCGGGTATAAATGCAGTTGCCGTAGGTTTTTTAGGCGCTGCCGTTTGGTTTCTATTGCAATCGCAAAACATCAATTTAACCTCCTTAGGTTTTATTCTGGCCAGTTTTTTAATGCTCCAATTTACCCGCATCAAAACACCTTTACTCATTTTAGGTTTTGTTATTTTAGGCTTATTAATTTGACGGGAATGTGATGTTTTCCGGTGCAAATTCTCTTTAAAATTTTGTTACTTCGGACTTATGAAGATTTACACTAAAACAGGCGATAAAGGCCAGACCTCACTTATTGGCGGAACACGTGTGCCCAAGCACCATTTGCGTATTGAGAGTTATGGAACGGTTGATGAGTTAAACTCTTACATCGGTTTAATTCGCGACCAGCAAATTAGTGCACACCAGCAACAAATTTTGAAAGAAATTCAAGACCGCTTGTTTACCATCGGTTCCATGCTGGCTTCAGACCCCGAGAAATCTAAAATGAAGATTCCCGATTTGCATGCCGAAGACATCGAATTATTAGAAAAAGAGATGGATGCCATGAATGAAGAATTGCCCGAATTGCGCCATTTTATACTTCCCGGCGGAGCACAATCGGTTTCATTCTGCCATTTGGCCCGCTGCGTATGTCGCAGAGCCGAGCGTATTTGTGTGCATTTAAGCGAAGAAAGCTTTGTAGACGAACAGGTCATGATTTATTTAAACCGCTTAAGCGATTATTTATTTACCCTTGCCCGAAAATTGTGTTTCGACCTTAAAATAGAAGAAAACAAGTGGATTCCACGCATCGGCTAAATTGTTTATAACTTCTTTATAATATCAGCGGTATTATTATATTTTTGCAAATTATTAAACTATAAATTCTAAGATTATGTATTGGACATTAGAATTGGCCTCCCATTTAGAAGATGCGCCCTGGCCTGCTACCAAAGACGAATTAATTGATTATGCCATTCGTTCTGGTGCTCCTGTAGAAGTAATTGAAAACCTACAGGCTTTGGAAGATGACGGCGAGCCCTACGAGAATATCGAAGAAATCTGGCCCGATTATCCAACAAAAGATGATTTTTTCTTCAACGAAGACGAATACTAAACCAAACCCTCCCGATTATTCGCGGAGGGTTTTTTGTTTAATTAGGTTTTATATTTTTTGAAAAATCAAGAACAGCAAATCCATTTTACGCCAGTCCCGCTTTGCGCTCCTTTTGCAGAAAAGCAAAACCGCTTCAATCGGGTTTATTAAACTCAATTATTCCCCTCCGTCGGAGGGGTGGCTCCGATTTATCGGAGACGGGGTGGGTTTTTATGTTTACAAATTATCCATCTTTCGACAGGCTCAAGATGACGAGGTCTTTTTTGTCATGCTGAATGAAATGAAACATATTCACGTTTAGTTTTTAGATATTTCGCTTATCAAAACCTTGTCGTCATTTCGAATCCCGTGGTTAAGCGGGTGAGAAATCTCTTGAAGTGATTTGAACTTTAGATTTTTCACCACGTTCGAAATGACGGAATAATTTATTTGTCATGCTGAATGAAATGAAGCATCTATACACTTAGCTTTTTGATACTTCGCTTATCAAAACTTTGTCGTCATTCCGAATTCCGCGGTTGAGCGGGTGAGAAATCTTTTGATTGATCAGAACTTGAGATTTCTCTCTTCGTTCGAAATGACGAAATATTGTATATTCTTGTTGATGTCAAACTGAGACTACCGAAGGGAGTTGCAACAAATCACCGCTCGGATCTTGATATTGTCATTTACATAAAGTCCAAAAATTAAACAGCACAAAACAATTCTGCTGTTTTTCTTATTATATATAATAAACATAAAATTATGGGAAATGTACTCTACTGGATTGCAGTTTTATTGGTAATAGGCTGGGCCATTACCTATTTGGGCGGTTATTATACCGGCGGAATAATCCATGTTTTATTGGTAATTGCCGTAATTGCGGTGCTTTTACGGATAATCAGAAAGGCGGCTTAAACCTGTTAATTTCTTTGTTTAAGCAGGATTTCTGCCAGAATTAAATCTTCGGGATAGGTGATTTTGATATTTTGAGATTCGCCAGGCAGGATATTGATTTTAGTGCCCAAGCGCTCTACTACCGAAGCATCGTCTGTAAAATCATTGCGGTAATCTTGCTGATAAGCTTTTTGCAGAATTTCGCTCTTAAAAGTTTGCGGAGTTTGCATGAGGTACAAACTTTCGCGGTTGAGTGCAGTAGAACCGTTATTGCTTAACTGTCTTACCGAATCTTTGCAAGGTAGGCCAACAACCGCATTGCCTTGTATCTCGGCTTGTTCAAAGCTTTTGGTGATTAATTCTGGGCTAACCAATGGTCTAACGGCATCGTGTATGGTTACAATAGCCTTGCCTTTTATTGCCTTTAACCCATTTTTTACAGAATGAAAGCGCTGTTCGCCCCCTTTAATTAAGGTATGCGGAATAGTAAAATGATGAGTTTGGCAAAGCTCTTCCCAAAGAGTGTGGAAATGAACATTGAGTACCAATAAAATTTCTGGTTTTAAGCTGGATTGATAAAAAGCCTCGAGGGTATGCATCAGTACCGGACGGCCATCCAAGTCCAAAAACTGTTTTGGCTTTTGCTGCTGCATCCTTGTGCCAGAACCACCACCAACAATAATGGCGTAATATTTCATCCCTAAGGTGTTGAAATTAAATAATCAGCATGGCATCGCCATAGCTGTAAAATTTGTATTTCTCTTTAACAGCCACTTCGTAAGCATTCATAATGTGGTCGTACCCCCCAAATGCAGCAACCATCATCATTAAGGTTGATTCTGGTGTGTGGAAGTTGGTGATCATAGAATTAGCAATGCTGAATTCGTAAGGCGGGAATATGAATTTACTCGTCCAGTCGTTAGCCGGTTTTAAGTTACGGGCTGCAGAAACAGAAGATTCAATAGCTCTCATGGAAGTGGTTCCCACGGCACAAATCTTTCTTTTTTCTACTAAAGCATTGTTTACCATACGCACCGTTTTGTCTTCGATGATAAACTGCTCCGAATCCATTTTGTGTTTGGTTAAATCTTCTACCTCAACCTGGCGGAAAGTGCCTAAACCTACGTGTAGGGTTACTTCGGCAAATTCAACACCTTTTAATTCCAAGCGTTTCATTAGCTCACGGCTAAAGTGTAAACCCGCGGTAGGAGCGGCTACTGCACCTTCTTGCGTAGCAAAAATGGTTTGGTAACGTTCTTTATCTTCTTCGGTAGCTTTACGCTTAATGTATTTTGGAAGCGGTGTTTCGCCTAATATTTCAATATTTCTGCGGAATTCTTCGTCGGTGCCATCAAAAAGGAAACGGATGGTACGGCCGCGTGAAGTGGTGTTGTCTACTACTTCGGCTACTAATAAATCATCCTCACCAAAATATAGTTTGTTGCCTACACGGATTTTACGAGCAGGGTCTACCAAAACATCCCAAAGGCGTAATTCTTTATTCAATTCTCTTAATAAGAAAACTTCGATGGTAGCACCGGTTTTTTCTTTGTTTCCATATAAACGGGCAGGAAAAACTTTGGTGTTGTTCAAAATCATCACATCCTTGTCGTCAAAATAACTCAGCACGTCTTTAAATATTTTATGCTCTATGGCTCCGGTTTTACGGTCTAAAACCATTAAACGGGCTTCGTCGCGTTTTTCTGCAGGGTGGTGAGCAATTAAAGATTCTGGTAAATTGAATTTGAATTGAGATAATTTCATACTGTTTTTGACATGTTTTAAAGGCGCAATTTAGGAAAAATAATTTGTAAATTGGGTTTTGACGGAACCGCAAACACCAAGGAATTTAATAGCTGTAACAACTGTAACTTTTTAACCAGAGGCTCGTCTTAATAGGGTATGATATTCTTCAGACTACTTAGAGAAAGTTTTATTTTCGCTTTCGACGCACTCCGTCAAAACAAGTTGCGCACCATTTTATCTCTTTTAGGGATAACCATCGGTATTATGACCATTATTGGAGTTTTCTCTGCCGTGGATACTTTGCGTAACAACCTGCAAAGCAGTGTAGAGAAACTGGGTAGTAATACGGTTTATGTTCAAAAATGGCCTTGGGGTGGCTTTGGCGATTACCCTTGGTGGAAATACATGAGTCGTCCGGTTCCGAAAATTAAAGATTTTGAGAAACTAACCGAACGTTTGCAAACTGCCGAAGGCGTAGCTTACGAAATTGGCATTGGCGACCGTGTGATTAAATACCGCAGTAATTCTGTAGAGGGTGCCCGATTGGGTGCTTCGAGCCACGATTTATATAAAACCCGAATTTTTGATTTCCAGGATGGTCGCTATTTTACCGAAGCAGAAAGCAGAGGCGGGAGTCCGGTGGCCATTATTGGTGTTGAGATTGCTGATGCTCTTTTTCCAAATGAAAGTCCTCTGGGAAAATCAATTAAAGTATTAGGCAGAAAAGTAAGTGTAATTGGCATTTTTGAAAAAGAAGGCGAAGATATGCTGGGTATTTCAAGCGATAAAACCATTTTATTGCCTTTAAATTTTGCCCGTAATATCATCGATTTAGAAAACGAACGCTACGACCCGCAGATTACGGTAAAGGGTAAAGAAAATATCTCTGAAAGTGAAGTAGAGGCAGAGCTGCGTGGTTTAATGCGCTCTATTCACCGTTTAAGCCCCCGAGCTGAAGATGATTTCGCTTTAAATAAATCGACCATTTTAACGGCTCAATTGGATAAAATGTTTGGTATTATCAATTTTGCCGGCGCCTTTATTGGTGGGTTTTCTATTCTGGTAGGTGGTTTTGGTATTGCCAATATCATGTTTGTTTCGGTTAAAGAAAGAACTAATATCATCGGTATCCAGAAATCGCTGGGTGCTAAAAATTATTTTATTCTGCTGCAATTCCTATTTGAAGCAGTTGCACTTTGTTTAATGGGCGGTGCTATTGGTCTGGGTATTGTTTATTTGCTGGCTTTGGCGGGCAGTGCCTTTGCCGATTTAACCATTATTGTAGATTCAAGCAAAGTAGTTTTAACCATTATACTTTCTACAGCAATCGGTTTAATATCGGGCTTTATTCCGGCTTTTATGGCTTCGCGTTTAGACCCGGTTGAGGCGATAAGAAGTAAATAAGCCTTTTAGTTTAATTTGGCCAGCGCAGTTTTGATTCTTTCCATTGCCTGGATCAGTTTATCTTCTGATGCAGCGTAAGATATTCTGATAGATTTAGGGTCGCCAAAAGCATCGCCAGAAACCAAAGCAACATGCGCTTCGTTCAATAGATATAAACTTAAGTCTAAAGCATTAGCAATGGTTTGTCCATTCACGCTTTTTCCGAAATAAGCACTCACATCTGGGAAAAAATAAAATGCTCCGGTTGGTAAATTGGTTTTAATCCCCGGAATTTCTTTCAAAAGGCTGTAAACCAAATTTCGGCGCTTTAAAAAAGCTTCCTTCATTACTAATACCGATTCAAGGCCACCTTCGCAGGCTGCAATGCCGGCACGCTGGGTAATAGAACAAGTACCTGAAGTAATTTGTCCCTGCATTTTATCGCAAGCCTGTGAAATTTCTTTGCTGGAGGCCGAATAGCCAATTCGCCAGCCGGTCATCGCGAAAGCTTTAGAAAAACCATTTACTACCACTACACGATCTTTTATAGAAGCAAACTGGGCAATAGATTCGTGCTTTTCTCCAAAATTGATGTGCTCGTAAATTTCATCAGAAATGATGTGAATATTCGGGTATTTCTCAAAAACCTTCACCAAGGCTGCCAATTCATCGTGGCTGTACACACTCCCGGTAGGGTTACAAGGAGAGGAGAAAAAGAATAGTTTACTTTTTGGGGTAATGGCTGCTTCTAATTGTTCGGCAGTTATTTTAAAGTTTTGTGTTACCGGAGCATCAATAAATACAGAAACGCCCTCGGCTAATTTCACCATCTCGGAATAAGAAACCCAATAAGGCGTTGGGATAATCACCTCATCTCCAGGATTTACCAAACATAAAATGGCATTAGCCAGGGCTTGTTTTGCGCCGGTGGTAACTACAATTTGGTCGAAATCGTAATCTAAATTATTTTCTCTTTTTAGTTTGGCGGCAATGGCTTTCCGCAGTTCGGGGTAACCCGAAACCGGGGTGTAGAACGTGTAATTATCGTCCATGGCCTGTTTTGCAGCCTGTTTAATATGCTCCGGAGTGTTAAAATCAGGTTCGCCAAAGCTTAAATTGATAATATCAATGCCTTGAGCAGCTAATTCACGGCCCATTTTGGCCATTTTAATGGTTTGAGATTCTGAAAGAGAATTAATACGTTCTGCTAGTATGCCCATAATTGATTGTGAATCACAAATATATAAACCTGCCTTGTACCTCTTCTAAAAATTAATAAAAAATGAATCAATAAATTAAAAACGGATTTTTTGTAGTGGTTTGTTAAATTTGAAAATCTAAGCACCGGTTTTGAACAAACAGAAAAAAGTAATTCTCATTTCATTAAGTATTAGTGTTGTGTTGATGTTGGCCAAGTTTGTGGCTTATTTTATCACCTCATCAAATGCTATTCTAACTGATGCCGCCGAAAGTATTGTGAATGTAATTGCCAGTGCTTTTGCATTTTACAGTATTTATTTAGCCAGTAAGCCCCGGGATATGAATCATCCTTATGGGCATGGTAAAGTAGAATTCTTCTCTGTTTTTGTAGAAGGTGTACTGATTTTATTAGCAGGTTTACTCATTGCATTCAAATCGGTTTATAATCTTTTTTATCCGCATGAGATTCAGCATTTAACGGATGGTGCGCTTATTATTGGCTTTACCGGACTGATTAATTTGGGTTTAGCTTTCTATTTAACACATCAAGGCAAGAAACTTAATTCCATGACGCTGCAGGCTGATGGTAAACATTTACTGACTGATGCCATTAGCAGTGCCGGATTAGTTGTTGGTTTATTCTTGATTTATTTTACCAGGATTTATGTTTTAGATAGCTTGCTTTCTATTGGTTTGGGCTTATATGTGATTTTAAGCGGTTATCGTTTGCTGCGCAAATCGATAGCGGGTTTAATGGATGAATCTGATTTTGATATGGTAGAGGAGGTGATTTCGGTGCTTAATGCCAACCGTAAATCTAGCTGGATTGATGTGCATAACCTCAGAACTCAGAGATATGGCGCCGATTTGCATATTGATTGCCATATTACGTTGCCTTATTATTTTGATTTAAATCAGGTACATGAAGAGGTTACATCTATAGACCAATTGATTAATAAGCATGTAGTGGCCGATACGGAGTTTTTTATTCATGCAGACCCTTGTTTACCACAATGCTGCCATTATTGCCGCATGGAAAATTGTCCGGTACGTAGCGAAGCCATGCATACCGATATGATTTGGAATTTAGATAAGGTGACAAAAAACCAAAAGCATTTCGATGAGTAATGTAAACTATCCTTTTAATGTAAGGGTGTATGGTTTGCTGATTGATGAGCATCAGCGTGTTTTATTGAGCGATGAAGAGGAGTATGGCTTCCGGTTTACCAAGTTTCCGGGTGGGGGTTTAGAGTACGGCGAAGGTTTAATAGATGCCTTAATTCGCGAATTTGAAGAAGAGTGCCAAGCCCAGGTTGAGATAATTAACCACTTTTATACTACCGATTTCTTTATCAAATCGGTGTTTAACCAAAGTCAGGTAATTAGCGTGTATTATATCGTTAAACCAATAAATCCGCTAAATCTCAATTATAAAACATCCATTTTTGATTTTGATGGAGATGGTGATGTGCGCCAGAGTTTTCGCTGGAAAACAATTGCAGACCTGAATCTGAGCGAGATGACTTTTGAAACAGACCAAAGGGTTGTAGAACTACTAAAAAGTTCAGTTTCCGCGTTCTGAGCTTGATTTATATTGGTGCCACGAATTAGTCGTGGCACCAATCATTTATACTCCCGGTTTGTGTCTCCACAAAGCAAAAAATTAATAATTCAAATATTCCTGATACACCCGTTGCAAATAAGCCTTTCCGCTGTTCTCTAATGCTTTATCGCTTTGAGTAACTTTATTTTTTCTGTATACCACAGCTTTCCCAATATTATCAAACGAGATGATTTGAGTAGGAGTGGCAAATCCAAAACCATTATCCCAATCAAAAAAACTAAAGTTTTTACTCTCGGGGTTTAATAAATCTTTACTCCATTTAAATCCCGAACTATCCATATTCATTTGGGCCAATAGCGTTTTGGCGATATCAGTCTGGCTGCCAAATTTGGCATTTCTGCTACCACGGTATTCGGGTTTAATTACATCTCCAAAGAAAATCAAAGGTATACGGAAACGGTTGGGGTGCCAGGTTTCCCATTTTTCTAGCGGTAAGCGATGGCCGTGGTCTGCAACAATAATAAACAGCGTATTTTTATACCAGGGCTGTTTGCGGGCTTCAGTTAGGTAAGCACCCAGACAGGAATCGGCAAAAAAAGCGGTACTTCTAAATTTGTTTGCATTGTCGTTTCCACTAAATTTTCCTTTAACAGGAAGTTCAAAAGGCTCGTGGTTGGTTAAGGTTAATAGCGTAGAGAAAAAAGGTTGTTTTTCTTGGTTCAAGTCTGCTAATTGTTTCTCAAAAACCTTGTCATCATAAGTACCCCATTTAGAATTCATGTCTTTGGGGTCGAAATCATTTTTATCAATTATTTTTTGATAACTGTGGGCCAAAAGATAAGATTTGAGACCAACAAACTCACTTTCTCCACCGTAATAGAAGGATGTGCGATAGGCTTGCTGCTTAAATATTTGCGATAGGGCGGGTAGTCTTTCCTGCTTGCCGTTCTCTTTAATAATACTTCGAATGGCTTGCGATGGAAAACCACTCAGTATAGCGATTGTGCCTTTATCTGTACGATCGCCGGAAGCGAAAATATTTTCAAATAAAACACCATCCTTAATTATTTTTTCCATTTGCGGAGCAATACCCCTGCCACCGCCCAAACTCTCTACCAAATCTGCGGTAAAACTTTCCATGATAATGACCACCACATTGGGTCTGGTTTTACTCAGGATTAAAGGACTGCTTGTTTGGGTTTGAGGATATAATTCAGCGGTGAGTTTTCTCGCTTCCTCGTCTTTAAAATAGAGGTAAGGATTTTTTTTACCGGAAATGTTTTTACTGATGTCATGCATCAGATTCCAATAAGTATTTACCGAGGCATGGTTTAATATCGGTTTTTGAGAAAAGTACGACATGCTTTGATTGATAGGCGCCAATTGCCAGCCTCCTCTAATCAACAAAAAAGTGAATACACATAAAGCAGAAGCACTTAAACCAATAATTACAATATGCTGATTGGTTTCTGGCATTTTAAACTTGATGATACGTTTGGATAACCAAAAACCGGCAAGAATGAGTAGTATTAAAATAACTAGCGAACTAAAAATAGGAGAGGATGCACTCGAAGCCATCGCTTCGTTGGGAGAATTCCAGGCAAAATCTATGGCCCGATAATTGAATTTTGCGCCCCATTCTCGGTAAATATTTAGGTTGGCTACACTGATAATCGCAAAAATAACAATGAATATCCAGGTGTAAACCCGAGGAATAAATTGATTTAAAGGCATTTTTGGAAATATCCATTTGACGATATAAACCAATAACGGTATCAGGGAAATGTATGCCGCCATCGAAAAATCCAATCTCAGGGCATGGTAAAAAGGAGCCAGATTTTCTGCCCAGGTATTTTCTGACAGCTTAGCGCTATAATAGATGATAAACAAGAATCTGTCTACAAAAAACAAAAACAGCCAAAATGCATAGAATCTGACTAAAACATTTAAATGTTTTAACATCTTAAAAATTGAAATAATGGATTTGAAAAAATGATTACCGGTAGGTATATAACCGGTAATCATTAAAGAGATATTATCGGCGTCCGCTCATTTGCATGAGTTGTTCTAAAGAGATTTCTTCGTGATCTGTATTGGCAGAGAAAGTTCCGGCTGGTACAGCAACAGATTTAATTTCTTTAACTACCGCTTTTACCGACATGCCATTTTGGAAACTGGTAAATTCAAGCGGGAAACCATAAGATTGATTATAGAAACGGCTAAGCGGATTGCCTACAACCGCAATATCTTTGGTAAACCAGGCGTCAAAAGTGGTATTGGTTTTACTTTCGCTTACCGAATATTTGCTGGCTTTATAGCCTAAAACAGATTTACTGTCTGTACTTGGCGTAAGGGTCATTGCAGGCATCATTTCTTCCATTTTTTCCTGGTCGGCCGGGGTAAATATTACCGAAAACTTTTTACCCATCATCGGGATATCCAATAATAAACGCTCATATTCTTTAGCCGTGTTTAAAATGCTTTGGCTGCTAAACATTTGCGATTCCATTTTCATACTTGACGAATCGCCTTTAAAATAGACGTTTATTTCTGTGGGCAGGTTGCCCGCCATAGCCTGGGCTTGCTCAGGAACATTCCACGAAAGGGAATAAGTAATGATACCTTCATTTATTTTTTGCTGGGCCATTGCTGTAAATCCCAGAAAGCTTAGGCCTAAGCCGAATACTAATTTTTTCATACTGTTTGTTTTGCTTGGCTAAATTTACAAATATTTCAGACATAGACTTTAATTTCCATCAACAGAATACCATTCATTATAAGTTCCATTTAAATAATCTGAAACCTCTTTTCTGAGGTTAAATTCTTCTGAAATAAAACAACAATAATTTAAAATTGCACTCAATTCAACTGTTTCAGCAGGTCTTTCTTTAAAACTTATACTGCCGCACTTAATTAACAATTCGATTAAATTTTCACAACTCTGTATCACTTCAGTACATCTGCTGTTGCTTTCAATTAAAATCAGTATTGGTTTTTTTACCTGCTGTATCAGCTCAAAACCGCATTGAAATGCTTCCTTATGGGTTAGATGTGATAACTCCTCCTCACAGTTTAGTATACCCTCATTAATTAATATCAGCTCTTTTTCACAAGTTTTCATATCATCAGAACGCATTCTTTTCAATTTAATTTTTCTAGACACTTAATTTTTGATAATTTATATTAAATTTATTTCAATGAGAATAAAAATACTTTTATTTATTATTATTTCTTCACGATTAAATGCACAGCCCGGCGTGGGTGCCCGAATGTATGCTATGGCCGCTTCAGGCGTTGCAATAAGCGATATTTGGTCTATCAATGCCAATCAGGCCGGTATCACAGCGCTGCAGCAACCTAATCTCGCACTTGATTATCAGAAAAATTTTACCAAACAAAGCATTTCTGCACAATCGGCGGTTTTTGCCATGCCTTTTAAAAAACAGATATTGGGTCTTTCTGTATACCGTTATGGCTGGGAAACTTACCGGCATCAGGAGATTGGCTTTACGTATGCCCGCCGCTTTGGCCCCGATCTGGCCGCGGCCATGGCCTTTCGCTATCAGCAATTGAGCATCGAAAACTATGGAAAATCAGGGGTTTTAGCCCTCGATGCCGGTTTGCGTTTTCAACTTAACTCGGCATTGAGTTTAGGAGCGCATATTGGGAATTTAAGTAAAAACGCTTTGAAACATGATTTACAATATGCCGACAGGCCATTGCTAATCCAATTTGGTGCCGCTTATCAAAGCAGCAAACAAATTTTATTAGCTCTGGCTTTTGAGCAAGGCTTAAATACCGCTGCTGATGCCCGAATGGGCTTAGAATATCAAATCATACCCCTCATTGCTTTACGTGGAGGTTTATCTGTTCATCCATTCCGGCAGTATGGTGGTGTTGGTTTAGCGCTGAAAAAAATCAATCTTGATATGGCTTTTTCCAGTCATCAGGCATTGGGATATTCCACTCAAATTAGTTTGGGCTATGTCTTTTAAAATAGTTTTAACGGCCATTTTATGGGAATGCCTTTCTGGTATTTGCCCACTTTATGCCCAAACTGAAACAGACCCCGAAATTGCTGATATTATAGAGTCTTTAGACCAAAACCCCGACGAGGCGATAGATTATTCCGAATTATTAGAACGTTTAACTTATTATAAAAAGAATCCCCTAAATTTCAACACCGCCACCGAAATCGATTTGAAGGATCTTTGGTTGTTATCGCCCCTGCAAATTAGTGCACTGCTTAGCCACCGTAACCAAAACGGACTATTACTCGAATTATTGGAATTGCAGGGTATTGCTCATTTCGATTTAAAAACCATCCAGCGTATTTTACCATTTATCAAACTGGGTATAGATAATCCTTTCCGGTATTTTAAACTGAAACAGCTGTTAACTGCCAACCACGACCTCATGTTTAGACTACAACAGGGTTTAGAACGCCAGTCAGGTTTCAGTATTTCAGATACCAGTCAATCGAGGTATTTAGGCAGTCCGCAGAAAATGCTGATTCGTTACCGTTATCATTACGACCGCCACCTCAGCCTAGCCCTAAATTTAGAGAAAGATGCAGGAGAGCAATTCTTTAAAGGAAATTCATTTGATTTTAGTTCCGGTCATATTGCATTTAAAGACATTGGCCCACTCAAAAAACTGGTTTTGGGCGATTATGATTTGCAGTTTGGTCAAGGTTTAAGTTTATGGTCTGGGCTGAGTTTCGGAAAAGGTGCACTCATTAGCGCCATTGCCAAACAAGACGTTGGTCTAAAACCTTATTCATCTTTAAACGAAGGTTTATTTTTTAGGGGATTAGCCTTCAATCTTCAGTTGAAATCGTTTCAAATTACGCCATTCTTTTCTTACCGAAAATTGGATGCCTCCCTTAGCGATGAAATGGAAGTGGGTTCTATCAATATCAGCGGATTTCACAGAACACCCACAGAACTGGCCAATAAAAATAATTTAAATCAGCTGGTTTATGGAGCAAACGGCCAATGGCAATATCGGAATCTTAATATCGGTTTAACGGCTTATCACACCCAATTTAACAGAACATTTGAAGCCGGAAAATATCCTTATAATCAATTTGAATTTGCGGATAAACAGCTCAATAATTATAGTTTAAGCTATAATTATACTTTTCGTAATACTTATTTTTTTGGAGAAATAGCCCAAAGTTCTGGCAGCAATCTGGCCTTGGTCAATGGTTTGTTGAGCAGTTTGTCGCCTCAGCTTTCCCTGGGGTTATTGTACCGTAACTATCCCAAAAACTATTATTCGTTTTATAATACCGCTTTAGCGGAAGCCAGCAATGCGGTTAATGAGCGTGGATTTTATACCGGTATTACCCTAAAGCCAACAGCCAAATGGGAGTGGAGTACCTATGCGGATGTATTTCAATTCCCTTGGTTAAAATATGACATAGATGCACCATCCAGTGGTTTTGAATGGTTTAGCCAGATCATTTACAAACCCAATAAACGCATACAACTCACCGGTTTGTATCGTATTGAAAGTAAAGAGCGAAATGATGATGAAGAAAATACTATCAATTACCTGGTTAGGCAAAAACATCAAAAGTTTAGGTTCGATTTAAGTTATATGGCCACTAAGTCTATCCAAATACGCAACCGGATTGAAATGGTGCAATTTCAGGCAGAAACGGGTTATTTACTATTTCAGGATGTCATTTATAAGCCCTTATCTTCTAAATTTTCTGGAAATATCCGGCTGGCTGTTTTTAATACTCCGGGCTATGATTCCCGGATTTACGCCTTCCAGAACGATGTTTTATACAGTTATTCCATTTTAGCCTACCAAAATAAAGGTTTGCAATTTTACTTTAATGGCCGGTATACGCTTAAAAGGGGATTAGATTTCTGGTTGCATTACCAAATACAAGCCTATCAAAATCAGGAAAGCACAGGCTCGGGCTTAAGCCAGACTGCCGGAAACAAACGATCAGAAATTAAATTACAGCTACGCTATCAATTTTAAAATGATTCAGAAAGGAGAAATACCTTTTGTACGTTTTCTATTGGCTTATATTCCGGGAATTCTAATCGCCTGGTATTTTCCCTTGCGCATCCAGCAGATTTACTTTTTCCTGTTTTTCTTTTTGCTGCCAACTGTCCTCGTTTTAGGATTGATTTACTATAAGCGATTTCATTTATATCGCTTTCGCTGGATAGGTGGACTCCTTTTTTATATCTTTCTGTTCCTCGTTTCTAGTTATCGCACCCTAGAGCAATCCGGCCAATTTCAATCAAACCATTTTTCGGTATTTAAAGCCAAAAGTCTGCTCGTTAAAATTAAATCAGAACCTGTTTTAAGAGCAGATATTGCCCGTTTTGAAGTAGAAGTAATTAATGCCGACCAACAAGAGGTTAGCGGAAAACTACTCGTGGCCCTCAAGGCAGATAGCAGTCATAGCTTCAATTTAAATTATGGAGATATCTTGCTCATTCCGGCAGTTTACCATGAAGTAGAACCGCCTTATAATCCCGGTGAGTTTGATTTTAAATATTACTTAAAAACCAAGCAGATAAAACAGCAGTGTTTTATTAACGAGAAGCAAATCAAAAAAATAGCCAGCAATCGGGGAAACCCGATCATTAGTTTTGCTCTAAATCTCAGGCAAAAAATCATTCAGCAGTTTAAAAAACACATGACTAATCCCGAAGCCACTGCATTGGCTTCAACCCTTATTATGGGCTACCGGGCAGATTTAAATGTCGAAACTTTGAATTCATTCTCAAAAACAGGAACCATGCATATTTTATCGGTTTCGGGTATGCACGTGGCTTTAGTTTTTCTATTACTCGGCTTTTTGCTTAAACCTATGGATAAAGTCCCGCGAATGCGGCTTTTAAAAACTTGCATTTTAATAGCCATGATTTGGTTTTATGCACTCATTACCGGTTTTTCGCCTTCTGTTAACCGGGCAGCTCTCATGATTAGTTTCGTGATACTGGGCAAAGCCATCAGTAAAAAAATGAACACCTATAATTTATTGGCCATTTCTGCCTTTATTTTACTGCTCTATAATCCTTTTTATTTGTTTGATGTTGGGTTTCAGCTTTCCTACCTGGCAGTTTTTGGTTTAGTTTTTCTGCATCCGCACATTTACCAATCGCTTTATATTAAAAACAAATTGCTTGATGCTGCCTGGAGTTATACCGCACTGTCATTGGCTGCTCAAATAGTCACCTTTCCGCTTAGTGTGTATCTTTTTCATCAATTTCCGCTTTATTTTCTGCTCAGTAATTTATTGGTGGTGCTGCCCGTAACCCTGCTAATGTATGTGGGCATCGCTTTTGTTTTATTGTTGCCGTTCAACTTGCTATTGCCCTATATCGGGTCTTTATTAAAATGGTTGGTTTTGCTAAGCAATCAAATACTCCATTATATTTCACAAATGCCGATGGCCTCCTTAGATGGCATTTGGATAAGTGGCTTGCAACTTTTGGTTTTATGTGTATTGACAATCGCATACATTTTTGCTTTTATTTATAAAAACAAAACCGCCCTTTTTGTAGCGATGGGAACCACGCTTTTCTTGCTCATTCATCATCGTTTTGAACAGTTTGAATCGCTAAAAAGGGAAGAAATTATATTTTACAGTTTGCGTAAAAACACGGCCCTGGTTTATTTCCGTGGAAAAGAATATGAATTAATTACCGATTTAAAGCCAACAGATAAAGTCTACCAATTCTCGGTTAAACCTTCGCTAGAAAGGGCAGGGCTGCATTTAAAAAACTGGGTAAATACAAATTCTTTAACCAAGCATTTTATGCAGTTGGGTAATTACCGAATTTTACGCTGGACCTCAAATTTTAATCATCAAAAGTTCATGCATCCCATTCGGGTTGATGCTGTGCTGTTGAGTGATAATCCTAAAATAAAACTCTATAAATTAAGAGATTATGCACATTTTAATCAATTGATTATTGATGCTACAAATCCTGACTATCAAATCAAACGATGGATTGATGAAGCTGAAAGATTAGGCATGGATTATCATGTACTTAAAAAGAATCCGGCGCTTGTAATTAGACCCTAAATTAAAAGTCAAACTTTCGGCCCGAATGCTTATTTTAGCGACATGCAATCATTTGAGCTAGATAAAACCGATTTAGTACGTATTAAAGATGCGCTAGAATCAGATGATGCAGTTTTACAAGAACTGCTGCTGGAGTATCATGCTTCAGAAATTGCCATTATTCTGGAAAGTTTACCGCAAGAATCTCGTGATCGGATTATCGATATTCTGCCTTTAGAAATAGCCTCTGATGTTATTTCTGAAATGGATGCCGAAAGTCATCCTGAAAAAATTCTGGAGAATTTAACGCCCGAAAAACGTTCTGAAATTGTTGAAGAACTGGATTATGATGATGCTACCGATATCATCAGCCAATTACCAGAAGAGCAGCAAAATGAGATTTTATTGGAGCTGGATGAAGAAGATGCATCCAATATCCGTACACTTTTAACCTACGACGAAGATACTGCCGGTGGTTTGATGAATACCCAGGTGATACGGGTAAACAGCAATTCTAATAAAAAAGATGCCCTGGACGCTATCATTAAACAGTCGGAAGAGATGGAGGAGTTTTATACCATTAATGTGGTAGACGACACCAATGTGCTTTTGGGTATAGTTTCGCTAAAAGACATCATTAAAGCCAAAAACAACAGCAAAATTATCGATTTAATACAGCCTGATTTTGTGTACGTATATGCCGAAACCGATCAGGAAGAAGTAGCAAAGCTGATTTCTCAGTATAATTTAACCAGTATTCCGGTAGTAGATGAAGCCATGCACCTGATTGGCCGCATTACTTTTGATGATGTAATTGATGTACTGGAAGAAGAAAATACGGAAGATATCCTAAAAATTTCAGGGGTATCTGAAGATGAAGAGTTGGCCGGTAATTGGCGTGAAGCGGTAAAAAGCCGTTTGCCATGGCTGGTATTGAATTTAATTACTGCTTTTTTAGCCGCATCGGTCATCAGACATTTTGAAAATACCATTGCCCAGGTGGGTATTATTGCCGGTTATATGACCATGATTGCCGGCATGGGTGGTAACGCCGCCACGCAAGCGCTTGCGGTAACTGTACGTCGTATTTCTTTGAACGATCTAACGGATAATCAATCGTACCGAACCGTTTTAAAAGAATTTACGGTAGGTTTAATTAACGGAGCAGTAACCGGTTCCATCGTTTTAGCCGTAGCTGTTTTTTACGACCAAAACCCAATGCTTGGTTTGGTTATTTTCTCGGCCATGACCGGAAACCTCATTATAGCCGGTGTAGCTGGTTCTGCCATTCCACTTTTACTAAAAAGAGTTGGAATAGACCCCGCAGTGGCCTCTTCTATTATCATTACCACTTTTACCGACGTGTTCGGTTTCCTTTTATTGCTGGGTATGGCCAGTAAGTTTTTACTCTAATACTTATTCCGTTCGCTTTAAACCATACTTCTCTATTTTGCTATAGAGATGGCTTCGCTGAATATCAATATCATCGGCGGTTTTAGAAACGTTCCAATTGTTTTTCTCCAGTTTGTATTTAATAAACTCCTTTTCTGCAAAATCTTTGTATTCCTGGAAACTCCGATAAGTTTCAAAAGGATTAGTCTGAACAGTAGCAGGATAAGCTTTTCCGTTAATGGCCGCAGGATGTTGCATAAACGGATTGGCATAACTAGCCACATCGGCTTCTGTAATTACGCGGTCGCTTAAAATAATCAACCGCTCCACCATATTGTGCAATTCGCGGATATTACCTGTCCAGGGAAGCGATTTTAAAGCCTGCATGGCACCTTCTGTAATGCTTTTAAGCGGTATGCCATAATCGGCACAAATTTCCGCACAAAAATTCGTTGCAATAATTGGGATGTCTTCTAGCCGTTCTGTTAAGTGGGGTACATTAATTAGAATTACACTAATGCGGTGGTATAAATCCATCCGAAAATTGCCATTTTCAATCTCTTTTTGGAGGTCTTTATTGGTGGCTGCAATTACCCTAACATCCACTTCTAATTCTTTTTCGCCACCCACACGGGTTATTTTATTCTCCTGCAGAGCCCTCAATACTTTGGCTTGCGCCGATAAACTCATATCGCCAATTTCATCCAAAAAAATGGTTCCGCAATGAGCCTGCTCAAACTTGCCAATACGCTGTTTAATAGCGGAAGTAAAAGAGCCTTTTTCGTGTCCAAAAAGTTCGCTTTCAATTAATTCAGATGGTATTGCCGCACAGTTTACCTCTATTAAAGGGGCTTCAGAGCGGTTTGATTTTTCGTGAATCCAGCGGGCAACCAATTCTTTACCGCTGCCATTTGCACCGGTTATTAACACTCGGGCATCAGTAGGGGCAACACGTTCAATGGTTTCTTTAATTTTATGGATACAGACAGAATTACCCAGAATTTCGCGGGTTTTGGTCACTTTTCGCTTTAATACTTTCGACTCGGTAATTAAATCGCGTTTTTCGAGGGCATTTCTAACCGTAATCAAAAGCCTATTTAAATCAGGTGGTTTAGAAATAAAGTCAAAAGCACCCATTTTACTGGCTTCCACTGCAGTTTCTATCGTTCCGTGTCCGGATATCATAATAAAAGGAAGGTCTGGTTTGATTTGTAATCCTTCGGCTAGCACTTCCATGCCATCCATTTTGTTCATTTTGATGTCGCAGAGCACCAAATCGTAATCAATGTCGCGAATTTTAGTTAAGCCGTCAATCCCATTGTCTACATCATCTACCAGAAAGTTTTCGTATTCCAGAATTTCTCGCAGTGTGTTTCTAATGGCTCTTTCATCATCAATGATTAATATTTTAGCCATAAAAATTAATCAGTTTAAAGGTTAGATTAATGTATAGGCACGAATATAACGAAAGAGATTATAATCTAGGTAAATTATATTGTTACAGTAGAAATTATTTTACAATTAAAGCAAGCCTGTAAGCCGGGTTCTGTTTCCGATAAATCGGAATTCTATCATTTATCTAGCCCCGATGTTGCCATCGGGATCAAACGACCTACCCACTAACATCGGACGAGCAGCCCTACGTACGTTAGCCTATTTGGTCTTTCAACTCCTGGGGTTTACCGCAATCTCAATCACTTGAGAAGGCCGTGAGCTCTTACCTCACGTTTTCACCTTTTCCCCGAAGGGTAGTTTGTTTTCTGTGGCACTTTCCGTCTTCCGATTTGCATCGGAATCCTTCCCGTTAGGAAGCAGAATGCTCTGTGTTGCCCGGACTTTCCTCCCCGACATGAGTTGGGGCGATAGAACGGCTTGCTGATACAAAGATAGCTTATTTGATTTGCTAATGAGCTAATTTGTCAATTTGCTAATTAACAAATCGCCGAATGGATAAATTATTTACAGTTCTGCAAATCAGCACTCACTTCTGTAGCTAAGCGAATACCTTGTTGATTACCGAAGGAATTAGTGATGTAGGTAATAATTTGAGCAATTTCTATATCGCTGAGTTGTGGCTGGCCGGGCATTTGGCCATCATAGGTTTTACCGGCAACCCGTATTTCGCCCTGCATGCCATTTTTAATGAAGCAGGCCAATTGTGTTTTGTTTTGTTTTAGAAATACTGAATCGGTAAGTGGAGGGTATAATGCTGCCAGGCCGCTTCCGTCTGTATTGTGACAGTTTTGGCAATTGGCTTCGTACAGCTTTTTACCGCCGGTATAATAACGGGCATAGTTTAATTCGGCTTCGCTCTGGCATGATGAAATGGTAATAATAGCTACCGTGATAGCACTAAAAAACAGGATGATTTTATTTTTCATTTAACAGTATTTCCATATCCTTCATCATTTGCTCCACCTGTTCGGTTTGGGTGCCATCGTAAGCGCCCCGAAGGTGTCTTTGTTTATCAACCAGCACAAACCAACCCTGATGAACCAGTCCCTGTGGTTCTTTGGCATCTTCATAAGCAGCTACTAAATAGTTTTTGGCGGCTGTATTTAAAATAGCATCGCGGGAGCCATGCACAAATTCCCATTGGTTGCCGCTGATGCCTAATTTGCCGGCATAAATTTTCAATCGCGAAGGTAAATCGTACTTGGTATCAATAGTATGCGATAAAAACTTCACCCTGAGGTCGCCCTTGTACTTTTCATAAACATTCAGCAGGTTACGGTGCATAATTGGGCAAATGGTATTGCAGCTGGTAAAAAAGAAATCGGCCACATATATTTTGCCTTCAAAATCTTTTTCCGTTACCGAGATGCTATCCTGATTAACTAGCTGAAAAGGAGGAACGCTATAATAAACCGTATCTATGGTTTTTACGCCATTTTTTATTTTTTCTACAGCTTGGCGTTCGCCCAGGTAGGGCAGGCTGGCAGGTTTTTGACTGCAAGCATGCAAAATTAGTAGTCCGATAAATCCTAAAAACTGTTTTTTTATCATCTTTTTTTTAATAAAGTAGCTTTCGCTGTATCTAATATTTTAAAAGCTTCGGCAGATGTTGGTGCTTCGGCATAAACACGCAAAACCGGTTCGGTACCCGATGGGCGAACCATTACCCACGAATCTGCACTTAAATGAAATTTGAAACCGTCTATATCTTGCATTTGCTGCACTTCATAAGTTCCAAATTTTTTATAAGTATTTGACTGGCAATTTTTTATAATACTTTGCTTCAAGTCTTCAGTAAGGTGTAAATCATAACGCTCTGAAGCAAAAGAACCCACCTGGGCATAAATTTCTTCGATTAGTTCGGTTAATGATTTACCGGTTTTGGCCATCAACTCCCAAATGGTTAAACCCATCCAAATGCCATCGCGTTCCGGGATATGACCGGCAATGGCAATACCGCCAGATTCTTCACCACCGGTTAAGAAGGGCTTGCCCGAATTAACCATCAAATCGCAAATATATTTAAAGCCAATTTTGGTTACGGTATTGTTAATGCCGTAGATATCGCACAATTTCTGAATTTTATTGGTGCAGGAGAAAGTGGTGTACACTTCGCCTTTTTGCTTTTTAACCTGGCTCATGTAATGGATGGCCAGCAGCAAGATATGATGAGAATCTACAAAATTCCCATTTTCATCATACAAGCCAATGCGGTCGGCATCGCCATCTGTAGCTAAACCTGAGGCGATTTCACCTTCAGAAAGTTTAATGAGGTCAGAAAATTCGGTCAGGTTGCGGTGAATAGGTTCAGGTGCCTGGCCATCAAAACCCGGATTATGATCGCAATGCAAAAAATTAATATCCGGCATAATGCGGCGCATTACGTTTTGGCCGGCACCATACATGGCATCGTAGGCCCAATTCATTCCGCAATTGCGAATTAAATCTAGATCAAAACAGGCTTCTACCTGTTCGCAATACATGGTTTCTAAATCTACATATTCAATCAGGCCGTCTTTTGCATATTCAGCCATCGATTTTAGTTCAATATCCAAACTATCTGGAATCAAAGACTCCACTTCATCAATCATTGCCGGGGTAGCCGGACCGCCATAGCTAGCTTTAATTTTATAGCCGTTATACGATGCCGGATTATGCGAAGCTGTTAAAATTATGCCAGCGCTGGCACCCAATTTCACGGTTCCTAAAGATACCATGGGCGTAGAAACAAATTCGTTAATGGCTCTAAAAACCTTAATTCCTTGAGAAGCCAAAACGCGGCTGGTGGTATCGGCAAATAAAACTCCGGCAAAGCGGCAATCGTTACCAACAACTGCCGAAGCTGCTGGATAATTTTTCTTTAACCATAAAGCAGTCGCATAGGCCACTCGTTCTACATTGGCTACCGTAAAATCGTCTGCAATTATCGCTCTCCAGCCATCTGTACCGAATTTTATTTTATTGTTTTTCATGTTTTGGTAGTGTTTTTCTCTATTTTTAGCGGCTTAATGAGCAAGTATATAAATCATTTGCTGCAATTTCAAATCAATATTACATGATGAAGGTACTCAAGTTTGGCGGCACCTCGGTAGGTAGCCCCGAACGTATGAAAAAATTGCTTGATATTATCCGGCCAGGAGAACCACAAATTGTGGTTTTGTCTGCAGTATCAGGTACAACCAACCGTTTGGTAGAAATTTCTTCTTTATTTGCTTCTAGCGATAAACAAAGTGCATTGGTAGCTATCCAGCAATTACGTGCAGAATATGATAGCTTTATAGCCGAATTATTTTCGAGTTCAAAGGGTCTTGAGGATGGAAAAAACACACTTGATTATCATTTCGGACTTTTATTAAGCTTCGCCAACGAATTATTTACTGCCGTTGAGGAAAAAATGGTATTGGCCCAGGGCGAATTGATATCCACTACTTTATATCATTATTATTTAAAAGAAATTGGGGTGTCATCTGTGCTTTTACCAGCTTTAGATTTTATGAAAGTAGATGAAGACCACGAACCGATGGTGGATTTCATTACCGAACATATTACGCCTTTGCTGCAAGCGCATCCCAAAGACAATTTATTCATTACCCAAGGTTATATCTGCCGTAACGCTTATGGCGAAATAGATAATTTACGTCGTGGCGGAAGCGATTATACCGCTTCATTAATTGGAGCAGCTATTCGTTCGCCGGAAGTTCAAATTTGGACTGATATTGACGGTATGCACAATAATGACCCCCGAATTGTAAAGGGAACCAAACCTATTTCGCATTTGTCTTTTGATGAAGCCGCCGAGCTGGCCTATTTCGGAGCAAAAATTCTACATCCGCAAAGTGTTTTTCCGGCGCAGAAATACAAAATTCCGGTTCGTTTATTAAACACCATGGAGCCAGAAGCTGCCGGAACCTTAATTAGTTCGGTAAGCGAAACCGGTAAAATAAAATCTATTGCAGCTAAAGATGGCATTACGGCCATTAAAATACAATCTAGCCGTATGTTATTAGCTTATGGTTTTTTACGCCGTGTGTTTGAGATTTTTGAACGCTACAAAACACCTATTGACATGATTACCACTTCCGAAGTGGCGGTTTCATTAACTATTGATGATACCCGTAACCTGGATGATATTTTAAAAGAACTTAACCATTTCGGAACGGTTGAAATTGACGAAGAGCAAACCATTATTTGTGTGGTTGGCGATTTTGGAGCCGATAAACATGGCTTTGCAGCCCGGGTTTTTGAAGCGCTAAAACATTTGCCCATCCGGATGATTTCTTACGGCGGAAGCAGTTTTAATATTTCTCTATTGCTCAAAACAAGCGATAAAGTTGAAGCTTTACGTTCATTACATAACCGTTTATTTGAATAATGATGTTTAATAAAGCAATTATCGACGGTTTCCAATCTCAAGAAACTCCTTTTTATTATTACGATTTGGGTTTATTGAATAAAACCCTGTCGGCTTGTAAAAAGTCTGCTAATGTCTATGATTTTAAAGTTCATTATGCCTTAAAGGCGAATTTTAATGAGCCTATACTTCAAGCCATTTGCGCTGCCGGTTTTGGAGCCGATTGTGTAAGCGGTAATGAAGTTAAAAAAGCCATTGAAATGGGATTTAGCCCTAAAGAAGTGGTTTTTGCAGGCGTAGGAAAATCTGATAAAGAAATTATGGAAGCTTTGGAACGGGATATTTTCTGTTTCAATGTAGAATCGGTGGAAGAATTATCCATCATCAATGCCTTAGCTCAAAAACAAAATAAAGTTGCCCAAATAGCTATTCGTATCAACCCAAATGTGGATGCCAAAACCCATCAGTACATTACCACCGGATTGGAAGAGAATAAATTTGGGATCAATACCTGGGAATTGAATGATTGTGTACAGGTTTTACACGCTTCGGCAAACATTAAATTAATTGGCATCCATTTTCACGTTGGTTCTCAGGTTAGAGATTTAGATGTTTTTAAAAGCCTTTGCCTAAAAGTAAACGAATTCAATAATTGGTTTGCAGATAGGGGGTTCCACTTGGAAATATTAAATGTTGGTGGAGGTTTAGGCGTAGATTATTACCATCCGGATGAACAGCCAATAGTTGATTTCGAATCTTATTTCCAGATTTTCAGTCAATTTTTAGAAAGAAAAAGAGGTCAGGAAATACATTTTGAACTCGGAAGAGCCCTGGTTGCAGCCTGCGGCAGTTTAATTAGCCGGGTGTTGTACATCAAAAAGGGATTAAAGAAAAACTTCATGATTTTAGATGCCGGCATGACCGAGCTAATGCGTCCGGCGCTATATCAGGCTTATCATAAAATTGAGAACCTTTCTAAAATTGAGGGTTTAGGGTTGAAGGTTGAAGGTGATGAAGTTGAAAGTCAAAAGGTAAAAGTTAAAAGTGGAGAGCGGAGAGCGGAAAGCGGAGAAAATCTAAAATCTAAAATCGTAAATCTCAAATCAGATAACTCAAATCTCAATACTAAATACGACGTAGTAGGCCCCATCTGCGAAAGCACCGATACCTTTGGTAAAGAAGTACAATTGCCAGAAACTCATCGTGGCGACTTAATTGCTATCAGAACTGCAGGAGCCTATGGAGCAGTAATGGCATCGCATTATAACCTCCGCGAAAGCGTGAAATCAGTGTATAAAGAGAGTAAGTAATTAGTATTTAGTAGTTAGTATTTAGTCATATCGAAAAATAATCTAAATACTAACTACTAAATACTCTGTACTAAACCTATTCAAAAGCATTCAAGCCCGTAATATCCATGCCGGTAATCAGCAAGTGGATATCGTGGGTACCTTCATAGGTCACTACCGATTCTAAGTTGGCCATGTGGCGCATCACCGGGAATTCGCCGGTAATACCCATACCGCCCAGCATCTGACGTGCTTCACGGGCTATATTTAAAGCAGTTTCTACACTATTACGTTTGCCCATCGATATTTGAGCCGGTGTTGCCCGGTTCTCATTTTTCAAAACGCCCAAACGCCAGTTCAATAACTGTCCCTTAGTAATTTCGGTAATCATTTCGGCTAATTTCTTTTGTTGCAACTGGAAACCACCAATTGGGCGGCCAAACTGAATGCGTTCTTTGCTGTATCTTAAAGCCGTATCGTAACAATCCATGGCAGCACCCAAAGCGCCCCAGGCAATGCCGTAACGGGCTTGGTTTAAACATCCCAGCGGACCTTTTAAGCCTTTTACATTTGGTAAAATATTTTCTTTGGGAACCTTAACGTTGTCAAAAACCAATTCTCCGGTTGCCGAAGCTCTTAAACTCCATTTATTATGCGTTTCTGGCGTAGAAAAACCTTCCATGCCGCGTTCTACAATAATTCCTTGAATAACGCCCTCATCATTTTTAGCCCAAACCACAGCAATATCTGCAAAAGGAGCATTAGAAATCCAGAGTTTGGCACCATTTAAAATCACGTGGTCGCCGGCATCTTTAAAGTTGGTTACCATCCCGCTAGGGTTAGAACCAAAATCGGGCTCGGTTAAACCAAAACAGCCCATGAGTTCGCCGCTGGCAAGTTTAGGCAAGTATTTTTTACGCTGTTCTTCAGAACCATAGGCATAAATGGGATACATCACCAAAGAACCTTGAACCGAAGCGGTAGAGCGAATGCCCGAATCGCCGCGTTCAATTTCCTGCATCATCAAACCATAAGAGATATAATCTAAGCCAGAACCGCCATATTCAACCGGAATGGTTGGGCCAAAAGCACCAATTTCTCCCAATCCTTTTAAAAGATGTTTCGGAAATTCTGCTCTTTGCGCATAATCTTCAATAATAGGACTTACTTCTTTTTTTACCCAATCGCGAACGCTATCTCTAACCAAACGATGTTCTTCGGTTAGTAGTTCATCCACTAAAAAATAATCGGGTGCTTCGTAAAGATCTTTCTTTTGAGAAACGTGATGTTTAGGCTGTTCAGACATAATTGATAAACTATTTAATCAAAATTACTAAAAACCAGTACCGAAGCATTAAATTTCTACAACAATTTGTCATACAATAATCTAATTTTGCAGGATGGAAAAATTGCGGCAGCAGGTAGCTTTAAAAGATGTTCGTTTTTTTGCTTTTCATGGCTTTTATCCAGAAGAACAAATGATTGGGTCTGTATTTTATTTAGATTTAGAAACGGAGTTCGATTGCGAGCATAATTTGAATGATGATTTAGCCGATACCGTAAATTACGAACGCTTGTTTAGCATTGCTCAATCGCAAATGCAAATTCCACACAAATTGATTGAAACCGTTGCGCAAGCTATTTTAGCACAGGTAATTACTGAATTTACACA
>CAZFAE010000019.1:0-1169 GCA_964516035.1 uncultured Sphingobacterium sp. | reverse complement strand
GGTGCCGGTACCGGCTTAAGCGGCGGTGCTTTGCCTGTTTACGGTGGTTTGCTCATTTCTATGGAGCGATTTAACCAAATTCTGAATATAGATGAAGCCAATTTACAGGCTACCGTTCAGCCCGGCGTAATTACCGAAGTTTTTATTGATGCTGTGGCCGAAAAAGGTTTGCTGTATCCGGTAGATCCGGCCAGTAAGGGTTCCTGTTTTATTGGTGGTAACGTTTCTCATGGCAGTGGCGGGCCAAGGGTAGTTAAATACGGCACCATCCGCGAATATATTCTCAATTTACAGGTTGTTCTGCCTTCCGGCGATATTATCTGGACCGGAGCCAATACCTTGAAATATGCTTCAGGTTATAATTTAACCCAATTGATGATTGGTTCGGAGGGTACTTTGGGCATTGTGACCCAAATTGTCACCAAACTCATCCCAAAACCTACGCAAAATTTATTGATGCTGGCTTCGTTTTCGTCAAACGAATTGGCCTGCGAAGCAGTTTCGGCTATTTTTAGAGCCGGAATTGTACCTTCTGCGGTAGAATTTATGGAACGAAAAGGAGTGGAGTGGGTAATTGCCAAAGACCATATCCAATTTGACTTAAAAGACGACGTGGCTGCTTTTTTATTAATTGAAGTAGACGGCACCAATCTGGATCAATTATTTACCGAATGCGAAGAAATTAATGCCGTTTTAGAATCTTTTAGCTGCCTTGACGTTTTATTTGCAGATACTGCCGCACAAAAAGAAGAACTCTGGAAAATGCGTAGAACCATGTCGGTTTCTGTAAAATCTAATTCGGTATATAAAGAAGAAGATACCGTGGTGCCCCGTGCTGCGCTGCCTCAATTAATTGCCGGTATTAAAGCCATCGGTACAGTTTATGGTTTCGAATCGGTTTGTTATGGCCATGCCGGCGATGGCAATCTGCACGTAAATATTATTAAAGGCAATATGAGCGATGAAGATTGGAAAACGAAATTAAAAGAAGGGATTAAAGAAATATTCGAATTAACCGTTAGCTTGGGTGGAACTATTTCTGGCGAACACGGCATTGGCCTGGTGCAAAAAGAGTATATGTCCATCAAATATTCTGAACTGCACCTCAATTTAATGCGTGGCATTAAACAGGTTTTTGACCCTAATGGGATTTTAAATCCCGGCAAGAT
>CAZFAE010000018.1:0-34347 GCA_964516035.1 uncultured Sphingobacterium sp. | reverse complement strand
GACTAAACGTTATGCGTAAAGCTTTTGGTATTATCTTATTGGCTATCGCGATAAAACTATTTAGAAATAACACAGGTCTTTAAAAGCAATAAAAAGTGTAAAGAAATGGGATGATGGGAAAACTTAATTAAGCTATATGGTTTAAAAAAGTTTAGGCCAGACAGAACGGCGGGCCGAAGGTAATGGCCATGTGGGCGGAAGCATCGTTCTGTCTTGATTTTTTGCTTCCTTTTTCATCAAGGAAAAAGGAAGAAGAAACCCAATCCATCTTATTAATACAAAAAACTAGTGAATACCTCAAAAATCACATCGTTAAGTTAAAAAAACATATGAACAATAGCCCCTATCCCTGCCTTTGGTTTGACGGACAGGCAAAAGAAGCTGCCGAATATTATTGCAGTATTTTCCCGAATTCAAAAATAGTATCCATCAATCCTATGGTAGCCGTTTTTGAATTAAACGGCACCCGTTTCATGAACCTGAACGGCGGCCCGGAGTTTAATTTCAACGAATCTGTTTCCTTCGTAATCAATTGCGAAACCCAGGAAGAAATAGACCATTACTGGAACAATTTTGCCAATGGCGGTACAGAGGGTAAATGCGGCTGGATCAAAGATAAATTTGGCGTATCGTGGCAGGTAGTGCCCAGTATTTTAGGCCAACTCATGAGCGACCCGGAAAAAGCACCCAAAGCCATGTATGCATTTATGCAAATGAAGAAATTCGATATCGCGAAGTTGGTAGAATCGGCGGGGTAAATTATTCCCCTTTCTCAGAAAACTTATTTTTTCTCAAATTCATTCCATAAGTATAATTGGTAGAGAGGATGATATCATTACAGTCAAAATGCTTGATCACCCCATCATTTTGTAAAGCCACCACCCAGCAGGTATTCTGGTGCATACCATAATCAATGATGAAAATAGCCTGACCCGTACCTAAAGGCGTTTCAACAAGTATGGGCGGTTTTAATTGATGTATCATAAACTATGATGTTGAACAAATGGCACGAGTAATAACACCATCATTCAAGTCAGTATAATACCTTATGCACAAACTGAATAAAAGGATGCAACTCGTACTTTTTACAATTATTAACATCAACATTTAATACTTGAATTTGTTTCTGCTCTCTTAAAGCGCAACAACATAGCATAGTGTTTAAACCCGGGGCTATGATTTCGATAAAAATTTCAAACGATTTCAATCATTTTGAACGACAAACGAGAAATATCGTACAACCCTTTTAAGTCCCGGCAGGGTCTTCTTGCAGAGAGACCCTGCCGATACAGAAGATATTTTTGTTTTGTCATGCTGAACGGAGTGAAGCATCTACACGTATACAACAGGCAAGCATGCAGATCCCTCGCTTTTGCTCGGGATGACAATTAAAAAAGAGTTAAGCTTTAATTAACCTCGCCACAAACATCGTATCGGCTTTTTGAGTATAGCCTTTCAACACTTCCTGCCTCTCTAAAGTCAATCCGAATTCAGAAACAAGATAGTTGACCATATCTTCATTCTCAGCTTTAAATACAGAACAGGTAATATAAATGAGCGGCTTACCCGGTTTCAAGTATTTTACCACATTTTTGGCAATGCTACGCTGCAAACCTTGAAAATCAGCAATGCGGTGTTCCGAAAACTGGCTAATCATTTCCGGCGTACGCCCCCAGGTACCAGAGCCAGTGCAGGGCGCATCTAAAATAATCCCATCAAACTCATAATGGTGCAGAATAGCATCTGCATTATGCAGTAAATCGATACTTTTTCTTTGGTAATTGCGAATATGGTTGGCCTTAAAACGCTCTTCCAGATTATTCAATACGCTTTCGCGGATATCTGAAACCAGAAATTTCAAGTCTGGTGCCAATTGGTTGAGCAGGATAGACTTCCCGCCGGAGGCAGCACAGGCATCCCACCAATATTCCCACCTGTTGGGCTGAAAGAATTCCGCAGTTTGCTGTGAAGAAAAATCCTGCACTTCAAAAGCAGGTTGCTGCTCAAACAAATGGTTCAGTTTGGTACCATTGGGCAAAGCCAAAGTCTGTGGGGTAATTTCCTGATAAGCAATCTGCTCCACATCCAATACGGCCTTAACGGCTTTCTCCTTACCAGGATGAATGCGAATAAACAAATCCGGCTGAATGAAAAAAGATTTCAAAAAGCTATCGCGATCAATCCCATCGCTCAAATGCATCCCATAAGGAAACACCTCTTCCAATACAAAGACAAAGTCTTTCTCCAGCAAAACAATCTTATCGCCCAAAGGCAAATGGAGCTGAGCGGCCAGTTCGGGTTTAAAATGGTTCAGAAAATCATTTTCTCCGCTGCTGCATAAAAACTCTGCCAAAAACAAGCGTTCTTCGGCAGGCAGTTGTGCACAGGCCTTGCCCAAACGGAAAAACGTGTAAAGCAAACGGGAGGTCATCCGCCTATCGCCGGAGCCCATTTCTTTATGCTTGCGGAAATACTCTGGCAGAAATTTACCCAAAGGCTGCTCTGCAGGATAAGCCTCCAGAATTTTAGCAAAGGTGCGTAAATGCGCTTCGTGTCGCATTATTCCCACTCAATAGTTGCCGGCGGTTTAGAACTGATATCGTACACCACGCGGTTAATTCCTTTTACATTATTAATAATCTCATTAGATATTTTAGCCAGTAACTCGTAAGGCAAATGGCTCCAGTCGGCCGTCATACCATCTACAGACCCTACGGCACGTAAACAAATTACATGTTCGTAAGTACGCTCATCGCCCATTACCCCTACCGATTGAACCGGCAAGAAAATGGCACCGGCCTGCCAAACTTTATCGTACCAGCCCGAAGCTTTGAGGTGATGAATGTAAATGGCATCGGCTTCTTGCAGAATGGCTACTTTTTCTGGCGTAACATCTTCTAAAATACGAATGGCCAATCCCGGACCAGGGAAAGGGTGACGGCCTAATAGATTGGCATCAATACCTAAAGCTTTACCAACGCGACGTACTTCATCTTTAAATAAAGTATTCAAAGGCTCTACCACTTTCAATTTCATAAAATCGGGTAACCCGCCCACGTTATGGTGAGATTTAATGGTTGCCGAAGGACCTTTTACCGAAACCGATTCAATAACATCAGGATAAATAGTTCCCTGACCTAACCATTTTACGTCCTGCACTTCGTGGGCAGCATCGTCAAATACTTCGATAAACACCCGACCAATGGCTTTACGCTTCAATTCCGGGTCTTTTATCCCCGCAAGGGCAGCATAGAAACGGTCTTTGGCGTTTATGCCTTTAATATTTAAACCCATGTGCTGGTAAGAATCCAATACCTGCTGGTATTCGTCTTTGCGCAAAAGGCCATTATCTACAAATATGCAATGCAGGTTTTTTCCAATAGCCTGATGCAGTAACACTGCAGCCACGGTAGAATCTACCCCGCCTGATAAACCAAGCACTACTTTATCGTTACCCAGTTTTTCGCGTAAATCTGCAATGGTAGTTTCTATAAAAGAATCAGGCGTCCAGTTTTGGGAACAGCCGCAAATATCTACTAAAAAGTTTTCGAGCAATTGCTTACCGTCGGTACTGTGGGTTACTTCCGGATGGAATTGGATTCCCCAGATGGCTTTATTTTTTACCTGATAGGCGGCAGCCTTCACGGTATCGGTACTGGCAATAATTTCAAAATCGGCAGGAATGGTAGCTATGGTATCGCTATGCGACATCCATACCTGGGAGTTTAAAGGAATATTTTTAAGTAGCGGATTGCTGTTATTTACAAAATCGAGATGCACCCGGCCATATTCTCTGGTGGAAGAAGCTTGAACCTCGCCCCCGCTATGATGCGCCATGTATTGGGCACCGTAACAAACCCCCAGTATCGGGAATTGACCTTCCCAGGCTTTAAAATCTATTTGCGGGGCATCGGTCTGGCGAACAGAATACGGGCTTCCGGAAAAGATAATGCCTTTAAAATCGGCATCTAAATCTGGGATATGATTGAAGGGGTGAATTTCGCAGTACACATTCAATTCGCGAACGCGACGGGCAATTAACTGGGTGTACTGTGAACCAAAATCTAGAATTAAAATCTTTTCCTGCATGCGCAAAAATACAAGATTCTGCGGGAAGCTAAAGCCTTAATCGACACCGGTTTTTAAACAATTATTTTTTGATGTGGATATCTTCGAAATAGCAATGCTTTTTGCTAAATTCGAGCACAATTTCAACATTCAAAAAATATAATCATATGAAAATTACCGTAGTTGGTGCAGGAGCGGTAGGTGCCACTTGTGCAGATAATATTGCCAGAAAAGAACTGGCTACAGAACTGGTTTTATTAGACATTAAAGAAGGTTTTGCCGAAGGTAAAGCTTTGGATATGATGCAAACTGCTACCCTGCTGGGTTTTGACACCAAAATTACCGGTAGCACCAACGATTATAGCAAAACGGCTAATTCTGATGTGGTAATAATTACTTCGGGCATTCCTCGTAAACCGGGTATGACACGTGAAGAATTAATTGGCACCAATGCCAATATTGTAAAAGGTGTAGTAGAAAATATTTTAAAACATTCGCCAAATGCCATCATCGTCATTATTTCCAATCCAATGGATACGATGACTTATTTGGCGCTTAAATCTAGCGGATTACCTAAAAACCGCATTATTGGCATGGGCGGCATTTTAGATAGTGCCCGCTTTAAATGCTATTTAAGCCAGGCTTTAGACTGTAACCCTGCAGATTTGCATGGCGTGGTTATTGGCGGACACGGTGATACCACCATGATTCCATTAACCCGTTTAGCACAATTAAATGGTTTTGCAGTTTCTAATTTACTGCCTGCAGAAACTTTACAAAAAGTAGCGGCCGATACCATGGTAGGCGGTGCTACCCTAACGGGATTATTAGGCACTTCGGCTTGGTATGCTCCGGGTGCGGCTGGCGCAGCTTTGGTAGAAAGTATTGTACGTGATGAGAAAAAAGTATTCCCTTGCTGTGTAGCTTTAGATGGCGAATATGGCCAGAATGATATTTGCTTAGGTGTTCCGGTAGTAATTGGTAAAAACGGTTGGGAAAAAATCATCGATTACAAACTAAACGATGAAGAAAAAGCAGCCTTTGCTAAAAGTGCTGATGCCGTACGTGGCATGAACAGCGTATTGCATGAAATGAAGGTGATTTAATAAGATTTCTCTGATTTAGGTGATTACACCAATTGGATTGATTATACAGATTAAAGTCCCGATAACTATCGGGACTTTTTTGTTTCTATATTTAAAGATGAAAAAACTAGATATTTTCTATGATAAGATAAGAGCCAACAGACACCTGAATACTTTTGTTATTCTCACCCGTTACCTCATCGGTTTTGCTTTTATTCCTTCGGGATTTACAAAATTGATGAACCATCGCTTTACCCAGATTTCTACAGATAATCCGATTGGTTTCTTTTTCGAAGGCATGTATCAGTCTGGGTTTTTATGGCAGTTTATTGGATTTATGCAAATATTTGCGGCTTTTTTACTCATCACGCAATACTTTACCACCCTGGGCGCCCTTATTTATTTCCCCATGATTTTGAGTATTTGCCTCATTACCATCGGGCTGCATTTTACAGGCACCTGGCTCATTACTTCGCTCATGCTGCTGGCTTGTTTACTTTTACTGGCCTGGGATTACCATAAACTGAAATACTTGTTCTATCCGGATAATTTTAAATTAACTACTCCCGGCAAGCATTACCCTACTACCAATAAAACCTGGCAAATTGCCGGCTGCATTTTATTCGCGGTAAGCTTAGGCGGGCCCATAATTTCTCCCTATCTCCCCCAAACGGGAATGAAGATGGTTCTTTTATGGCTCTTGGCTCATCTAATTATTGTGCTGAGTGCCTTGGCAAAAAATGAATGGGATTATAGAAAAGAAAAATCTTAAACACAAAAAAGCCCCTCAGGATTACCTGAGGGGCTTTTTACATATAGCCCATGATTTAAATCATGGGCTATATATTAGATATCAATACGAGCATATTTCGCATTTTTCTCAATAAACTCACGGCGAGGAGCAACCTCATCTCCCATTAGCATAGAGAAAATGTGATCACATTCTGCGGCATTTTCAATAGTTACCTGACGTAAGGTACGGGTTTCCGGGTTAAGGGTTGTTTCCCATAACTGCTCAGCGTTCATCTCTCCCAGACCTTTGTAACGCTGTACGTGTACGCTATCTTCTTTACCCGCACCTTTCAATTGCTGAACGGCTGCATCACGCTGGTCATCATTCCATGCATAAGCTTGCTCTTTACCTTTCTTTACTAAATAAAGCGGCGGCGCTGCGATATACACATAACCAAATTCTATCAACTCCTTCATGTATCTAAAGAAGAAAGTTAAAATCAAAGTGGTAATGTGCGATCCGTCCACGTCAGCATCCGTCATGATAATTACACGATGATAACGCAGTTTAACCATATTTAAAGCTTTGTTATCCTCTTCGGTACCAATACTCACACCCAAAGCAGTAAACATGTTCTTAATCTCGTCGTTTTCGTAGATTTTGTGCTCCATGGCTTTCTCTACGTTCAGAATTTTACCTTTTAATGGGAGAATAGCCTGAAAATTACGGTCGCGGCCCTGCTTGGCAGTACCACCCGCCGAGTCGCCCTCCACCAGGTATAATTCGCACTGTGCAGGATCGTTATTGGCGCAATCGGCCAGTTTACCCGGTAAACCAGAACCGCCCATAATGCTTTTACGCTGCACCATTTCTCGAGCTTTACGTGCTGCTGCACGAGCGGTAGCTGCCAGAATAACCTTATTAACAATCATTTTGGCTTCTTTCGGATTTTCTTCCAGGTAATTACCCAGAATCTCTCCTACCGCAATATCTACGGCACCCATTACCTCATTATTACCTAATTTGGTTTTGGTTTGGCCTTCAAACTGCGGCTCGGCCACTTTAACAGAAATCACGGCGGTTAATCCCTCACGGAAATCATCACCGGTAATTTCAATTTTCATGTTTTTCAGCAAGCCCGATTTCTCGGCATAGCTTTTAAGTGTACGGGTTAAACCTCTACGGAAACCGGCCACGTGGGTACCGCCTTCAATGGTATTGATATTGTTCACATACGAGTGAACATTTTCGGTATAGGTATCGTTATACTGTAAAGCCAGTTCTACCGGAATACCCTGCTTAATTCCTTCTACATAAATAGGTTCTGGAATGATAGACTGACGGGTACCGTCTAAGAATTTTACAAATTCGCGTAATCCGCCTTCAGAATGAAACTCTTCTTTAAGAAAGGTGCCGTCTTCCTGCACTTCGCGTTCATCTGTCAGCGAAAGCTTAATTCCTTTATTTAAATAGGCTAATTCGCGTAAGCGGGCAGCCAGGGTATCAAACTTATACTCGGTGGTTAGCGTAAAAATCTCGGCATCGGGTATAAAATGAATCAGCGTACCCGTCTTATCAGTTTCGCCAATTACTTTTACAGGATATTGGGGCTTACCGCAAGAATATTCTTGTTGAAAAATTTTGCCTTCGCGATAAACGGTTGCTTTTAATTGAATGGATAATGCGTTTACGCAAGAAACCCCCACCCCGTGTAAACCGCCAGATACTTTGTAGGTGTCTTTATCAAATTTACCACCAGCGTGGAGCACGGTCATTACTACTTCCAGTGCCGAACGGTTTTCTTTCGTGTGCATCCCGGTAGGAATACCACGACCATTATCTAATACAGATATGGAATTATCTTTATGGATGGTAACTACAATATCAGAACAGTAACCGGCCAAAGCCTCATCAATAGAGTTATCTACTACTTCGTAAACCAGGTGATGCAGACCCTTAAAGCCGGTATCGCCAATGTACATAGACGGACGCTTTCTAACCGCCTCTAATCCTTCTAAAACCTGAATATTATCGGCTGAATAATTTGATTTGTCTTCCTTTTCTTCGCTCATAATTTATGTAATGCTACAAGTATCAAAAATACGCTTTTAAACCGTAGGGTAAGTAGAATGTGGATAAATATCCGCCTTTATAAAGGATCATTTGTTAACATACGTTATTATTTAAAAATACTTGCGTTGAAAGTTTATATTTGCTTAAATTTTGAAAAAATAAAATGAAAAAAGGACTAAACTATTTATTAAAAGCAGGTGCAGGCTTAGTATTAGCCATGGTGGTAGTTTCTTGCAGCCAGCAAGCGCCAAAAACTGCCGAAACTCCGGCCGGAACCCAAGCCATTGTGTATGTAAATTCTGATTCGTTGTTAAACAATTACGAATATTTTAAAAGCATTCGCGATAAATTCCAGGAAAAATCTAAAAAAGCACAGGCTGATTTAACAGCTAAAGGCACTGCTTTTCAGCGTGAAGTAGCGCAGTATCAGCAGCAGGCTAATGCCATGAGTGCAGACCAACGTGCAGCTACCGAAGAACGTTTGGCTCGTAAACAGCAAGAATTAGCGGCTTACAACCAAAATGCCGGCAATGCTTTATCTAACGAAGAGGCTGCTGAAAACGAAAAATTATACGAAAAAGTTGCTGAATTCTTAAAAGTTCATGCTAAAGAAAAAGGCTATAAAATGGTTTTAACCTATTCTAAAGGCAATTCTGCGGTTTTATTTGCCGATGAGAGTTTAGATATCACTAAAGAGGTGGTAAAGGGTTTAAACGCCGCTTATAAAAAAGACGCTAAATAATTTTTGCCCTTTTGGGCGAAACTTACCCCGGCCTTTCGCCGGGGTTTTTTATTTAAATGCTCCCCTGTTTTAGGGGAGCTGTCCCGACGAATGTCGGGGCTGAGGGGTTGAGATAATTTACCTCCCCGGCCCGACTGATCGGGCCACCCCTCCTTAAAAAAGGAGGGGATTATATTTGCAATCATTTATTTTTGAGAGAGATGAGTCTAGACAAACAACACCAGAAATTTATGCAGATGGCCATTCACTTATCTGAGCAGAATGTGGCCTTAGGCAAAGGCGGACCATTTGGAGCTGTGATAGTTAAAGATGGAAAGGTAATCGCTAAAAGCGCTAATAAAGTAACCCAAAGCAACGACCCTACTGCTCATGCAGAAGTTTCTACTATCCGTTTGGCTTGTAAAAAATTGAAAACCTTTGACCTTGCGGGATGTGTGATTTATACCAGCTGCGAACCCTGCCCCATGTGCCTGGGTGCTATTTATTGGGCCCGTTTAGATACCATTTATTACGCCAATACCAAGAAAGATGCAGCAGCAATTGGTTTCGACGACCAGTTTATTTACGAAGAATTAGATCAACCCATGAGCCAGCGTCAATTACCCATTATCCAATTGATGCGAACCGAAGCACTGGGGGCTTTCAAGGCTTGGGAAAATTCTCCACTAAAAATTGAGTATTAAACTATTCATCAAACCAACCTTCTTGCAATTCATCAATATCACGGCGGTCTTTTTTGGTAGGCCGGCCAGCACCGCGGTCGCGGGTAAGCACCGATGCATGAAAAGCAGATTTAAAGGCTTGGGTCTCTTCGGGCGGCGTTAAATCTTCGTAAAAAAGCACTGCTGTTTTGGCGTCTACCCTTTTCTCCAATAACTCTAAAACCTTAATAACTTTACGGTCGGAGCCTTTTTGTACCGAATATGTTTCGCCAACTTTAACTACATAGGCCGGTTTAATGGTATTGCCGACTAATTTAACCCTACCCGCTTTACAGGCCTCGGTAGCCAGACTTCGGGTTTTAAAAGCCCGAATGGCCCATAAATATTTATCAATCCGTAATTTTTCTTTTTCAGCCATTACCTTATTTATGAAACAAAAATCATCAAAAAAAGCGTTAATTTGCTAAAAATTTAACATGACTGCAGAACTACAAAAAAAAATTGAAGAAGCTTGGGCAGACCGTCAGTTGCTAAGCTATAAAGAATACCGAGATGCTATTGATACGGTAATCCACAAACTAGATATCGGCGAATTACGTGTTGCTGAACCTATTGGCAGTACCTGGCATGTAAACGACTGGATTAAAAAGGCTGTCATTCTTTATTTCCCTATCCGTGAGATGGAAGAAATTAAAGTTGGCCCTTTTGTGTTTCACGATAAAATGAAACTCAAAACCAATTTTAAAGAGCAGGGAGTTCGTGTGGTGCCTCATGGTTTAGCCCGTTATGGTGCTTATTTAGCCAAAGGCGTAATTATGATGCCATCGTATGTAAACATCGGTGCTTATGTAGATGAAGGCACCATGGTTGACACTTGGGCAACCGTAGGTTCATGCGCACAAATTGGGAAAAACGTACATTTAAGTGGCGGCGTAGGCATTGGCGGCGTGTTAGAACCCGTACAGGCTGCCCCGGTAATTATAGAAGATAATTGCTTTATTGGCTCAAGAGCCATTGTTGTAGAAGGTGTTCATGTAGAGGCAGAAGCTGTTTTAGGTGCCAATGTGGTATTAACCGCATCCACCAAAATTATTGATGTAAGCGGGCCAGAGCCTATTGAATATAAAGGCCGAGTTCCGGCACGTTCGGTAGTTATTCCGGGTTCGTATACTAAAAAATTTCCTGCCGGAGAATTCCAGGTACCTTGCGCTTTAATTATTGGTCAGCGTAAAGAATCTACCGATAAAAAAACATCATTAAACGATGCTTTACGCGATAATAACGTAGCCGTTTAAAATATTTATCCCGGGCAGCATGAAAGCAAGTTTAATTATATCTGTTTACAAAAATACCCGCGATTTAAAGGTGGTGCTGGATGGCTTGCCTTATCAAACCGAAAAAGATTTTGAAATTATTATTTCAGAAGATGGGAATGATAAAGCTATGGCCGATTTTATAGCCGGCTATTCAAGTCCCTTTAAAATAATACATCTTAGCCAGGCAGACGAGGGCTGGCGTAAAAACCAAGCACTTAACCGTGCAATAGCTGCTGCTAATTCCGATTATTTAATATTTATTGATGGCGATTGTGTTTTGCATCACCGTTTTATAGAAAACCATCTAAGATTAGCTTCGCCCAAAGGAATTGTTGCCGGCAAACGGATTAAACTCGGACCAAATTTTAGCGAAAAGCTACGACTTACGCCTCTGCCTCAATTTGAAAAAACTTTTTTGCACAATCTTTTAGGATTGCACAAAGACCAATCGGAGTTTATAGAAGAGGGTATTTTTATTAATCCAGCCAACTTTTGGAATTTCATTGCCGAAAAACGCCAAATGCGGGCATTAAAAGGATGTAATTTTTCTTGTTTTAAAGACGCCTTAATTGATATTAATGGTTTTGATGAAGATTATCAGAAACCTGCTGTGGGCGAAGACGCTGACTTAGACTGGCGTTTTAAAGGTCTGGGATACCATTTGGTTTCAGCCAGAAATTATGCGGTGCAATACCATCTATTCCATAAAGAAAACTGGACCGACCAAGAAGAGAATTTAGCCTTAATGAAACAAAGGCAGGAACAAAAAACTTTTCGCTGTAAAAACGGATTAAAAAAAATAAAATAACAGCAATGGATTTAACCAACAAAAAAATTGCGGTGATAGGATTAGGTTATGTAGGCCTACCCCTGGCAGTAGAGTTTGGCAAAAAATACTCGGTACTAGGTTTTGAAATCAACCAACAAAGGGTTGAAGAATTAAAATCCGGGTATGACAGAACGCTAGAACTTGATTCGGAGCAACTTGAAAAATCATCAGGATTAGTTTTTTCGTCAGATTTAACTGAATTAAAAAAATGCCAAATTTTCATCATCACGGTTCCCACACCCATTGATCAATACAATAGTCCGGATATTACGCTTTTATTAAAGGCTAGCCAAACGGTTGCCGGAGCGTTAAAACACGGGGATATTGTAATTTATGAATCTACCGTTTATCCGGGCTGTACCGAAGAAGATTGTGTACCTATTTTGGAGAAATATAGCGGGTTGAAATTTAATCAGGATTTTTTCTGCGGTTATTCTCCAGAACGGATTAATCCGGGCGATAAGGAGCATACCTTGACTAAAATAGTAAAAGTTACTTCCGGCTCTACGCCCGAAGCTGCCCAAATCATAGACCAATTATATGCCAGCATTATTTCGGCAGGAACACATCCAGCATCCAGCATCCGGGTGGCAGAAGCGGCAAAAGTGATAGAAAATGCCCAGCGGGATATCAATATTGCTTTTGTAAACGAATTGGCTCTCATTTTTAACCGTTTAGATATAGATACTCATGAAGTGCTTCAGGCTGCGGGCACCAAATGGAATTTTTTAAATTTCAAACCTGGATTAGTTGGCGGACATTGTATTGGTGTTGACCCTTTCTACCTGGCCCGAAAAGCACAAATGACAGGCTATTATCCAGAAATATTGCTGGCCGGCAGAAGATTAAATGATGGCATGAGTAGTTTTATTGCCAATGAAATCCTGAAAGGTATTATCAACAATGACGGCAAAATAAAAGGCAGCAGAGTGCTTATTATGGGTATTACTTTTAAAGAGAACTGTCCCGATACTAGAAATTCTAAAGTGGTAGACATTTATCACTATCTACTTGGTTTTGGCCTTCAAATTAGTATTATTGACCCCTGGGCCAATCCAGAAGAAGTTAAAGAGGAATACGGGATTGATTTAACCAAAGCTGAAGATCTAGCCGACCAACAGTTTGACGCCATTTTACACGCAGTTGCCCATCGGGAGTTTGGAGACTTAGATTTCAAGCGATTGGCAAACCCACATACTTTTATCTACGACGTTAAAGGCACCCTCCCAAAATCTATTTCCACTAAAAGGTTATAAATCGCCATGGAAAATCCGCTTTATCATCATCAAAATCTGAAAGAATTTTCATTTTTAGTTAGCGGTGGAGCCGGCTTTATCGGTTCAAACCTGGTAGACTATTTAATAAAACACGGGGCCAAAAAAGTAGTGGTTTTAGACAACCTGTTAACCGGGAAAATAGAAAACATCAAATCCTATCTCGCTTTGCACAATTTTGAATGGATTGAAGGCGACATCCGCGATTTTGAAACTTGCAAAAAAGCAGTAGCCGGCATCGACTATGTAAGCCATCAGGCTGCTCTAGGCTCTATTCCCCGCTCCATCAAAGATCCGATTGCCACGCATCAGGTAAACAGCAGCGGTTTTTTAAATATGCTAGAGGCAGCCCGGCTGGAGGGAGTAAAACGAATGGTTTATGCATCATCCTCTTCTGTTTACGGAGATAGCCAAACTTTACCCAAAATTGAAAACCAGGTGGGCAAGCCTCTATCGCCTTATGCGGTTAGCAAATTAACAAACGAATTATATGCCCAGGCATTTAGCCAAGTTTATCAATTTCATACCATAGGGCTTCGGTATTTTAATGTTTTCGGGCCGCAACAGGATACCGGGGGTGCTTACGCTGCAGTAATTCCCTTATTTTTTAAAGCTGCCCTTTCGGGCGATAGACCACAAATTTTTGGAGATGGAGCCCAAACCCGCGACTTCACTTTTATAGCCAACGTGGTAGAAGCCAATATCAAAGCCTTATTTACTCCTAAATTAGAGAAGCACGAAGCCTGCAATATTGCATTTGGAGAACAAATTAGCCTGAATGAATTATGGGAAAATATTTGTAAAATCACCAGAACAGATATCAAACCTGATTATCAGGATGCCAGAAATGGGGATATCAGAAATAGTTTGGCTGACATTTCTAAAGCCAGAAACCTGTTTGATTACCAGCCAAGCGTCGATTTAAATGAAGGCTTGCAACTGGCATTTAATTATTATAAAACGTTACAGCAACTTGGATAAAACTTTTTTGAGCCTATATTTTAACAAACTAAAAGCCAAAGTTCTATCGTTTTTACTTACCATATAAAACCAGGGATTTCCCCTTCGGATATCGCCGGGCAGATACACAAATTCAAAACCCTGCTCCCAAGCTACAAAGTTAAAGCTAAGCTGATCTCTTTTGCTGTAATGCTGAACAAAATACCACCAGCGCTCCATTAACCGAACCACTTCCGGGTCATTATGTTTTCTGATTAACACTCCCCCATTAATTAAACCCTCGTTTGCCGGATAATTTTGTGAGCGTAAATACTGAACCATCGCTTCAACATTAACCAGATCATCTTTAAGTGTATTTTTTTGTTCATACAATTTCACCAATGCCTCATATTCTTGATAAATACAATCTCTGGCATCAGCTATATTTTGAGCATGATTAAAAGCCATCAGTTTAACCTCTTTCATCTCCCTTGCAATCATCTGAAGGGGAGAATTCATGAGAATAAAATTGCCATCGATATAAATACTCAGCTCATAATCAGCAAAATACAGATGTGGATGTAATTTATAAAAGCGGTTATCCCGAACTGAATCATCACCAAAAATTTTCTCACAAACAATAATCTTCCATCCTTTTGCAACATGTAATCTATCTGAAAAGCAAATAAAATCAATACCCTGAAGCTTAGGCTGAGGATATAATTTTAATGAATCTCCAAAAATAGCGGTGTATACAACAACCTTATTCATAATCAAGACACTTTATCACAGAATTGATCTACCTAAATCAACACAAATTCATTTCAAATATCTCGATTATTTTTTCTGTAGCTTTTTTTTAAAAAAACCAGGAGTGAAATATTTTTCAATAAAAACGTTTAAAAATAAAAGAACTTAACTGATTTATAAAATGACAGAAGAAATAGCATTCATAAAATACCAAAAACGAGGCGCCTATCATTGGCCTCAATATTTTGGTCATCTATTTAAAATCGACTGCTTTTTGAGGGCCCGCTATCAATTGCTAATTGAACTGCTCAATAATTGGAATATAAATTCGTCAAGCGATATCCTCGAAATCGGATCGGGCGATGGGGCATTAAGCGGTTTAATCTATAAAACATTCGGATGTACCATTCAGGGAGTAGAACCAAGTGCAGAAGGGGTACGTTTCTCGGAAGAACTATTTACAAAACACCGGTTTAAAGGACAATTTAAAGTAGCTGAAGGTTATTCGTTCAGTTTTGCAGACCAGCAATTTGATGCCATCGTTTTGGCCGATGTAATTGAACATATTCAATATCCCGATTTGATGCTGCAGGAAATTAAACGTTTATTAAAACCGGGTGGCATTGCCCTAATTACTACACCTATCAGAACTTCAGAATATCCGGAAGACCAGATGCATGTGCAAGAATTTTATCCCGATCAACTAATCAATTTATGCAGGCCGCATTTTGGCAATCCGCAACAAATAATCTATTCGCATCCGGTAGTTTGGTACGAATTGTACACTTTCGGAAACAAAATCAAGCGATCTATATTCCGGCTTTATTGCCGGTTTTTAGATAAATTATTGGGAAGAAATCCATTTCTGCAAACCGCAAACAAAGGTAAATGGAAGAACTTTAAACAACAGGCCCTGGTATTGAAAAAATCTGATTAAAAAGGTATCATTCTAAACCATCAATCTCATTTTCACTTTAAATGGTCTTATATTTGGGTCATGCTTAAAGAAGAAGTAAATAAAGCACTGGAGGTGTTACAATCCGGAGGATTGATTCTATATCCTACCGACACCATTTGGGGCATTGGCTGCGATGCCAGCAATGTAGAGGCCGTAAATAAAGTGTTTAAGTTAAAAGGCAGAGCAGAATCTAAAAGCTTAATTATTCTTTTAGATAACGAAAATAAACTGGAACGTTATGTAAGCGGAGTACCGGATGTGGCTTACGATTTAATAGAATATGCCGAAAATCCTTTAACCATTATCTACTCTGGTGCAAAAAACCTGGCAGCCAACGTAATTAACGAAGATGGCAGCGTGGGCATCCGGATGGTAAAGCATGCCTTTTGCGAACAGCTGATCCAGCGTTTTCGCCTGCCTATTGTTTCAACTTCAGCCAATATCAGCGGCCAGCCTTCGCCAGCTAATTTTTCTGAAATAGCCGACGAAATTATTGCCGGCGTAGATTATGTGGTTAAGCTGGAGCAGAATAATTTGGATAAAAAGGCGCCATCAACCATTATGAAACTGGAACCAGACGGCCGTTTTAGCTTTATACGCAGATAAATTAATGCATTTGACAATCCGGAAGAATATGCGCTCTTTTGGAAATAATTCCGGACGCTTAGCGGGGCCATGAAAAAACACTTAAAACATCCCATATTTAAACATTTAGCAGATCTGGCTACGCAAACTGGCCAAGAGGTTTATGTTATTGGGGGCTATGTTCGTGATCTTTTCCTGGAAAGAGAATCAAAAGACATCGACATCTTGGTGATGGGTTCTGGTATTCCGTTTGCCGAAGCCTTGGGTAAAACCCTGAAATGCAAAGTTTCGGTTTTTAAAAATTTCGGTACCGCCATGCTCCGCTACCAAGATTTGGAAATTGAATTTGTGGGTGCCCGAAAAGAATCGTACCGGGCAGATTCTCGCAAACCCATTGTAGAAGACGGAACCTTGGCCGACGATCAGTTACGGAGAGATTTTACCATCAACGCTCTGGCTATCAGCCTCAATAAAGATAATTACGGCGAATTATTAGATCCATTTAATGGAAAAAATGATTTGGATGAACAGCTGATTCGTACACCGCAAAACCCGATAGAAACTTTTTCTGACGATCCGCTGCGGATGATGCGGGCGATCCGTTTTGCCAGCCAATTAAATTTCAAAATTGATCCTGCTGCAATTTCGGCCATTGAAACCCAAACCGAACGGATAAAAATTGTTTCGCAGGAGCGTATTACCGACGAACTGAATAAAATTATTTTATCGCCGAAGCCTTCCATCGGTTTTAACTATTTATTTGATACCGGATTATTAAAACTGATTTTTCCGCAAATGGTGGCTTTGTATGGCGTAGAAACCATCAACGGAAAATCGCATAAAGATAATTTTTACCATACCCTGCAGGTTTTAGATAATATTGCCGAGCACACCAACGATTTATGGTTACGTTGGGCAGCCATTTTACATGATATTGCCAAACCGGCTACCAAACGTTTTGACCCCAAACATGGCTGGACTTTTCATGGCCATGAAGATAAGGGAGCTCGAATGGTGCCAAAACTTTTTGCCCAGCTCAAACTGCCGCAAAACGAAAAAATGAAAATGGTGCAAAAGCTCGTACAATTACATTTGCGTCCCATCGTTTTAGCTCAAGAAAAAGTAACAGATTCTGCCGTAAGGCGCCTGCTTTTTGAAGCAGGTGATGATATAGACAGCCTGATGCTATTGTGCCATGCCGATGTAACTACCAAAAACGAATATAAAGTCAAAAAATATCGGCAAAATTTCGAATTGGTGAAACAGAAACTAAAAGATGTAGAAGAAAGAGATCAGATGCGCAACTGGCAGCCTCCAATTAGTGGAACAGATATTATGGAGGCTTTTGATTTAAAAGAAGGACGCGAAGTAGGAATCATTAAGAGTCAGATTAGAGAAGCTATTCTGGAAGGTGAAATCAAAAACTCTTATGAAGAAGCACTGAATTTCATGCTTAAAAAGGGGGAAGAACTGGGTTTAAAGCTAAGCAAACCTTTCAACAACATTAGCTAAAGAAACTTTATCAGCATGAATGTGTTATTCGAGCGCAATGATTAATTTTGTTAAAAAAGATTAGAAAACAGATTATTAATGGCTATTTATAGATTTAAAATTTCTTTTGAAGATTACGATGATGTAGTGCGGGAAATCGATATCAAATCAAATCAAACCTTTGAAGATTTACATCGTGCATTGCATAAAACAACCGGTTATCCGGTAGAAACTTCATCGTCTTTTTTTGTAAGTAACGATTTCTGGATCAAAGGTCTGGAATTCGCCTTTTTGCCTACTGCCCGCAAGGTTGAACGTGAGGTAAAGCTGATGGAAAATACTAAATTAAGCAGCCATATAGACGATCCTCATCAAAAATTCTACTATACTTATAATTTCGACCGCCCGTTCGATTTCCACGTAGAACTGATCAAAATCATGCTCGAAGAAGAAGATCATAGAGAATATCCATGCCTTTTTCGCAGTGCCGGCGAAGCGCCGAAAATTCCAGGATCGATAGTTATTCCTACTGCGGCCTCAACAGCAATCGCAGATGATTTCGATTTTTTAAACGAGATGGAATTTGATCCAATTAATTTAGAAGATGTTGACGACATGAGTTTAGACACGCCAAGTACTGGTGTAGCAGATAACGAAAGTCCTGCAGCAGAAGAAGAGGAAGATGATTTTATGGATGATGAATTCTCAGATAATGAGAATTATGATGCAGAAGATTATCCAAAAGACGATTACTAATTTTGAAAAAACCGGTTTTAATCACGGTGGTTGGCCCAACGGCTATTGGTAAAACCGATTTGGCTATCCGCCTTGCGCAACATTTTAAAACTGAAATTATTTCTGCAGATTCACGGCAGTTTTTTAAAGAAATGAGCATCGGGACGGCCAAACCCAGTGCAGCAGAGCTTGAGTCGGCTAAACACCACTTTATAAACTCCCATTCTATTCTAGATGCTTTTTCTGTAGGCGATTTTGAAAAAGAGGGCCTGAAAAAACTAACTGCAATTTTCGCAAAAGAGCAAATGGCCATTTTGGTTGGCGGTTCTGGTTTATACATCAACGCCATTACCCAGGGTTTTGATAATTTACCCAAGGCTCCGCCAGAACTCCGTGATGAATTAAATGAACTATTATCATCAAAGGGTATTGAAGCACTCCAGCAGCAATTAAAAGCCCTTGATCCCGATTATTTTGCCGAAGTAGACACTAACAACCCCCAGCGTTTAATTCGAGCCCTGGAGGTCTGTATCAGCACCGGAAAGGCTTTCTCTTCTTTCAGAACCAGTACCACGCAGAACCGGCCTTTCAAAATCATTAAAATAGGCTTGAACATAGACCGGGAATTACTTTACCAACGAATTAACCAAAGGGTTGATTTGATGATGGAGCAGGGTTTATTAGATGAAGTAAAACGTTTACTCCCCTACCGGGATTTAAATGCGCTGCAAACGGTAGGCTACCATGAGCTTTTTACTTACCTGGATGGAAAATGCAGTTTGGAGGAAGCCCTGGAAAAAATTAAACAAAATACCCGCCGTTTTGCCAAAAGGCAATTAACCTGGTTTCGCAAAGACACGGATATTGCCTGGTTTGAACCCGGGCAAACCCCAGAAATTATCCGTTATGTTGAAGAAAAAATGGCTTAACGGTTAATCTTAGAGCCAAAAAAATTAAAGAATAATACGATAAAAGATACCGAAGTTAAAGTCTGGCATATGACCACCACTTTGCCAAAAGAAGTAAGCGGATAAAAATCGCCAAACCCAATGGTTGAGCTGGTAATTAAGCTGAAATAAATGGGATCAAGGTACGATTGAAAAGGCGCATTGAAATAATTGCCTGAGGCATAAATTACCGCAAAAGCCAATACCACTTCCAGATAGTTTAAAAATAAAAGCAACAGAGAGCGTTTATGAGCGGTTTCACTCTCGTGTTCAGAAACATAAATCTTATTAAAAATATAAACCAGTGTTTCTGATAACATATAAACATTGAGCGCCTGAAATACGGGCTGTGTATGTAAGCCAAAATATAAAATAAAAAAAGGGATAAGCGTTTTACTTAATACATAAAACTCGCCTATCAATTTTTTGGCTAAATAATCGCCACGACTGAGTAATAATTGGACATAAATACCCGGGAAAAGCAATTTCGCACAAATTAAGAACAATCTGAAAATTCGCTCAATTCCAAAATCATCATACAAATCGCCTTGCCAAACAGATTGAATTTTTTGAAAATGTTCTTTCAACCCATGTACAGGAAGGTTCTCATCCCGTCTGTATTTACCGACAAAAAATTTACGAATATGCTTTTTCATGTATTAGGCCTGCGCAGTTGGTCCTCCAAAATTCATGGGAAAACCTGGAGGCTCTTCGTTAATTTTAACCCGACCGTTCACGGCTTCAAACTTTTCTAAATTCTCTTCTAAAGCTCTTAAAAAACGTTTGGCATGCTCTGGGGTTAACACAATACGTGATTTTACCCTGGCTTTAGGCACACCGGGCATTACTCGTATAAAATCTAATACAAATTCGGTATTGGAATGGGTAATGATGGCCAGGTTAGAATAAATCCCTTCGGCTACTTCTTCAGACAGTTCTATATTGAGTTGGTTCTCGTTTTGCTCTTCCATAGCCTAAAAATAAAAAAAGTCCGCTCGTTTAACAGCAGACTTTCTAAAAAATTATATAAATACCCTATTTTAACATGAAATTCACAATTAAAAGCACAGAACCGATGATAGCTAAAAACTGCACTAAACCTACGACATAAATAGATTTATGCACATTGGCTATATCTTCTTTGGTAGCCAAAACTTCTCTCCTATTATCAAATTCTGCTTTCACTTCTTCCTGAACAAAAGTAACTAATGACTGTGCTTCTTTTTCACCCAGTTTATTCTTTAATATTTGGAATAATTGTATTTCTGATACACTCATAACAAAAACAATATTTACACAAAGTTACAAAAATAACGTAAAACAAGAAATATCTATATTCAGAAATTTTTTATCTGAGGCAGTAACGGAAAATCAAGATGAAAGAAATGACAAGAGCTATATATTGAATGCCAGCTACAAGATATAAGGTTCTGCTTATCTCTCTTTTAAAAGATACTAAATCGTCTTTCAGAACAGATTGGTATTTTGACATCATTCTCCATTAATTACTATTTCAATTTACAAAAATAGCGCCAGAGAAAAAAGACGTCATTTCGAATTCCCGCCTTGCGGGATGAGAAATCTCATGCACCAGAAGATTTCTCGTCCGATAAATCGGATTCGAAATGACGAGATTATTCAACCCATAGCGGCTATGGGTTTTCGTTTTCAAATAAAAAAGTCCCGATCAATAATGATCGGGACTTGGTATGATTAATAACGGTTGAAGTTTAAACTTCTTCGGTTACTTCTTCTTTTTTAGAAGCCATCAGTTTGTCGTACTCTTCCTGAGAACCTACAATGATACGCTCGTAGTCGCGTAAACCGGTACCTGAAGGAATCAGGTGACCTACAATTACGTTTTCTTTCAAGCCTAACAAACGGTCTACTTTACCACTAATTGCCGCTTCGTTCAATACTTTGGTGGTTTCCTGGAAGGAAGCCGCAGAGAAGAACGATTTGGTACCCAACGATGCACGGGTAATACCCTGCAGAATTGAGCTTGAAGTGGCCGGAATTGCATCGCGAACTTCAACCAGTTTCATATCCTTACGCTTTAACATCGAGTTTTCGTCTCTAAGTTTACGTAATGAAACAATTTGACCTGGTTTCAGGTTAGGAGATTCTCCTGGCTCGGTAACTACTTTCTTATCGAACATGTTATCGTTTTCTTCCATGAAATCCCAACGGTCTACTGCTTCGTTTTCTAAGAAACGAGTATCGCCGGCATCTTGAATTAACACTTTCTGCATCATTTGGTGCACAATAGTTTCAAAATGCTTATCGTTGATTTTTACACCTTGTAAACGGTAAACTTCCTGAATTCCGTTAACCAGGTATTCTTGTACAGCAGCAGGGCCTTTAATTGCCAGGATGTCTGCCGGAGAAATAGAACCATCAGACAATGGCATACCTGCTTTAACAAAGTCGTTATCCTGTACCAAGATGTGTTTTGACAATGGAACCAGGTATTTCTTAATTTGTCCGTCTTTAGATTCGATAGACATTTCACGATTACCACGTTTAACACCTGCCAAGGTAACTACACCGTCAATTTCGGTAACTACGGCTGGGTTAGAAGGGTTACGAGCTTCAAATAATTCAGTTACACGGGGTAAACCACCGGTAATATCTCGTGTTTTTCCGGTTGAACGTGGAATTTTAACGATAATTTGTCCTGTTTTTACTTCTTCTCCCTGTTCTACAGCAATGTGGGCGCCTACCGGGATGTTGTATCCTTTTAATAGGTTGCCTTTTTTATCATTGATGAGGATAACCGGGTTTTTAGTTTTATCACGGGTATCGATAATTACTTTTTCGCGGTGACCGGTTTGTTCATCAGACTCTTCGCGGAAAGTAATACCTTCTAAAATAGCTTCGAAATCAACTTTACCTGCAAATTCAGAGATAATTACCGCGTTGTACGGATCCCAAGAACAGATGCGGTCGCCTTTGGTTAGTTTCTGACCTTCTTTTACAAAAAGGTGAGCACCGTAAGGAATGTTATTACTTACAATTACTTTACCGGTTTTAGGATCTACAATACGGAATTCGCCTGAACGACCCAATACTACTTCTACTTTGCCTTCTTCGGTATCTAAAGTAACGGTACGGATGTTTTCCATCTCCAATACACCTTCAAATTTGGCGTTGATTTGAGATTCGGCAGCAATGTTTGATGCGGTACCACCCACGTGGAAAGTACGCAGGGTTAACTGTGTACCCGGCTCACCAATAGACTGTGCAGCAATTACACCAACAGCTTCTCCCATTTGCACACGCTTTCCGGTAGAAAGGTTACGTCCGTAACACAGAGCACAAACCCCACGCTTGCTTTCGCAAGTTAATACCGAACGAATTTCAATACCATCTAAAGGCGATGCTTCGATAGTTTGTGCAATTTCTTCGCTAATGGCCTGACCTGCTGCAACTAATAAATCGCCGCTTAATGGGTCATACACATCATGTAAAGAAGTACGGCCTAAAATACGGTCGTATAATGGTTCTACAATATCTTCGTTGTCTTTTAAGGCGGTAGTATACATACCTCTTAAAGTACCACAATCTACATCTCCAACAATCATATCCTGGGCAACGTCATGTAAACGACGGGTTAAGTAACCCGCATCCGCCGTTTTCAAAGCCGTATCCGCCAGACCCTTACGGGCACCGTGGGTAGAGATAAAATATTCTAATACTGATAATCCTTCTTTAAAGTTAGATAGAATCGGGTTCTCGATAATTTCACCACCTGACCCTGATTTTTGAGGCTTGGCCATCAAACCACGCATACCGCAAAGCTGACGAATCTGCTCCTTAGAACCACGTGCTCCAGAATCCAACATCATGTAAACCGAGTTAAATCCTTGATTATCGTTAGACAAGATATCCATTACGTTTGCAGTCAAACGGTTGTTGATACGTGTCCAGATATCGATAATTTGGTTGTAACGCTCGTTGTTGGTGATGAAACCCATGTTATAGTTACCCATCACCTCTTCTACTTCTTTGGTAGCCTGTTCAATCAGTTTAACTTTTTCGTCAGGAATATTTAAATCCTGTAAGTTGAACGATAAACCACCACGGAAAGCCATCTGGAATCCTAATTCTTTGATATCATCTAAGAACTGGGCAGCACGAGCCATACCGGTATTCTTCACTACTTCACCAATAATATCACGTAGTGATTTTTTGGTTAATAATTCGTTGATATAACCTACTTCAACCGGTACCATTTGGTTAAACAATACACGTCCAACAGTGGTATCGATTAATTTATTAACCAATGAACCGTCTTTTTCTTTCACAATGGCTTTAACCTTGATGAAAGCGTGCAGGTCTAATTGTTTTTCGTTGTAAGCGATAATTACTTCTTCTGCAGAGTAGAAGCTCAATCCTTCGCCTTTTACCACACGGGTAGCATCGGTTTTACGGCCTTTAGTAATGTAATAAAGACCCAACACCATATCCTGTGAAGGAACGGTAATTGGCGTACCATTTGCCGGGTTAAGAATATTGTGAGAAGCTAACATCAACATTTGGGCTTCCAGAATTGCCGCATTACCTAATGGTAAATGCACCGCCATCTGGTCACCATCAAAATCCGCGTTAAATGCGGTACACACTAATGGGTGTAATTGAATTGCTTTTCCTTCTACCAATTTAGGCTGGAAAGCCTGGATACCTAAACGGTGCAATGTTGGTGCACGGTTTAATAATACCGGGTGACCTTTCAGGATGTTTTCCAAGATATCCCAAACAATTGGGTCTTTACGGTCAACAATTTTCTTGGCTGATTTTACTGTTTTTACAATACCTCTTTCGATCATCTTGCGAATAACGAATGGTTTGTATAATTCGGCAGCCATATCTTTTGGTAAACCGCACTCGTGTAATTTCAAGCTTGGTCCTACCACAATTACAGAACGTGCAGAGTAATCGACACGTTTACCTAATAAATTCTGACGGAAACGGCCTTGTTTACCTTTCAGAATGTCTGAAAGTGATTTTAAGGCACGGTTACCTTCGGTTTTTACCGCGTTTACTTTACGTGAGTTATCGAATAAAGAATCTACCGCTTCCTGTAACATACGTTTTTCGTTACGTAAGATTACTTCTGGCGCTTTGATCTCGATTAATCGCTTTAAACGGTTGTTACGGATAATTACACGACGGTATAAATCGTTCAAATCTGAAGTTGCGAAACGACCACCTTCTAATGGCACCAATGGACGTAATTCTGGTGGAATTACCGGTACAATTTTTACAATCATCCATTCCGGACGATTTTCGATGTGATCATTGGCACTACGGAATGATTCTACTACCTGTAAACGCTTTAAAGCTTCGTTTTTACGTTGCTGTGAGGTTTCGGTAGCGGCCTGGTGGCGTAAATCGTATGATTGCTGATCTAAATCCAGACGGCTTAGTAAATCTACTAAGGCTTCTGCACCCATTTTAGCGATAAATTTATTAGGGTCTTTATCGTCTAAATATTGGTTTTCTTTAGGCAGGGTATCTAAAATATCCAGGTATTCTTCTTCGCTTAAGAAATCCATTTTAGCGATTCCGTCTGCTTCTTTTAACCCTGGCTGAATAACTACGTAACGCTCGTAGTAAATAATTAGATCTAGTTTTTTAGTAGGTAAACCTAATAAATAACCGATTTTGTTTGGCAATGAACGGAAATACCAGATGTGTGCCACAGGAACCACCAAATTGATGTGTCCCATACGCTCACGACGTACTTTTTTCTCGGTTACTTCTACACCGCAACGGTCGCAGACGATACCTTTATAACGAATACGTTTGTATTTACCGCAATGGCATTCGTAATCTTTTACCGGACCGAAAATACGTTCGCAAAACAAACCATCGCGTTCTGGTTTGTAGGTACGGTAGTTAATGGTTTCCGGTTTTAAAACTTCACCGCTTGAACGCTCCAGAATTGATTCTGGAGAAGCCAAACTGATGGTAACCTGGGTAAAGTTACTCTTGATTTTATTATCCTTTTTGTAAGACATATCTCTTTTTCTTAGTTGTAAGTTTTAGGTTTTAGGTTGCAGGCCAAGTTTTAAAACTTTCAACCTGCAACCTTTAACTTATAACTTAATCCAATGTGATATCTAAACCTAAACCTCTTAATTCGTGAACCAATACGTTGAATGATTCTGGAACTGATGGTGTTGGCAGGTTTTCACCTTTAACAATCGCTTCGTAAGTTTTGGCACGGCCAATTACATCATCTGATTTTACAGTTAAGATCTCTTGCAAGATGTTAGCTGCACCAAATGCTTCCAGTGCCCAAACTTCCATCTCACCAAAACGCTGACCACCAAACTGGGCTTTACCACCCAATGGCTGTTGTGTAATTAATGAGTACGGTCCGATGGAACGGGCGTGCATTTTATCGTCAACCATGTGACCTAATTTCAGCATGTAAATGATACCTACTGTGGTTTGCTGATCGAAGCGATCTCCGGTTAAACCGTTGTACAAATAGGTACGACCTGAAGCTGGAATTCCTGCTTTAGTCACCCATCCTTCTACTTCATCGTGGCTTGCTCCATCAAAAATCGGGGTTGAGAATTTCATACCCAATTCTTTTCCGGCCCAGCCTAATACGGTTTCGTAGATCTGACCCAAGTTCATACGTGAAGGTACACCCAGTGGGTTCAACACAATATCAACTGGTGTTCCATCTTCTAAGAACGGCATATCTTCATCACGTACAATACGGGCTACAATACCCTTATTACCGTGACGACCTGCCATTTTATCACCCACTTTAAGCTTACGCTTTTTAGCGATGTAAACCTTGGCCATTTGTACAATACCTGATGGCAACTCATCTCCTACGTTGATTGCAAACTTATCGCGTTTGTAAGCACCTAGTTCTTCGTTTAAGCGGATATTGTAATTATGTAAAGTTTGTTTAATCAACTCATTTTTATCCTCGTCAGTAGTCCACTTGGTTGGGTTGATATTGGCAAATTCTAATTCAACCAATACTTTTTGAGTGAATTTAACTCCTTTAGCCACCAATAGTTCTTTGTAAACGTTGTGTACTCCCTGAGAAGTTTTTCCATTTACAATGGTGAAGAGTTTTTCTACCAATTTCTCACGCAACTCTTTGGTTACTTTAGTGAAATGAGCGTCTAATTTTTCTACCAATGCTTTTTCTTCTGCTTTGGTAGTCTTTTTAGCTCTAGAGAATAATTTAGTATCGATAACCACACCATGGATAGAAGGAGGAGTTTTTAAAGACGCATCTTTAACATCACCTGCTTTATCTCCAAATATCGCTCTCAGTAATTTCTCTTCTGGTGAAGGATCTGATTCGCCTTTTGGTGTAATTTTACCAATCAGGATATCGCCTTCTTTAACCTCAGCTCCTACACGGATTACACCGTTTTCATCTAAGTCTTTAGTAGCCTCTTCAGAAACGTTAGGAATATCTGGTGTTAATTCTTCTTCTCCACGTTTGGTATCACGAACTTCTAATTCGAATTCCTCGATGTGTAATGAAGTGAAGATATCCTGAGATACTACACGCTCAGAAATTACAATCGCATCCTCAAAGTTATATCCCTGCCAAGGCATGAATGCCACTTTCAGGTTACGACCTAAGGCCAATTCGCCATTCTGAGTGGCATATCCTTCGCAAAGCACTTGTCCTTTTTCTACTTTCTGGCCTTTTTTAACAATTGGCTTTAAGTTGATACAGGTACTCTGGTTGGTTTTTTTGAATTTAGTTAAGGTATAAGATTTAACCTCACCTTCGAAAGATACCAAAACATCATCCTCGTTGCGTTCGTAACGGATACGGATTTCGTTAGCATCTACGTATTCTACTACCCCATTGCCTTCGGCATTGATCAGGGTACGAGAATCGCGGGCAACGCGACCTTCTAAACCGGTTCCTACAATTGGTGCTTCAGGACGTAATAAAGGTACCGCCTGACGTTGCATGTTCGAACCCATCAGGGCACGGTTGGCATCATCATGCTCTAAGAACGGAATTAATGAAGCAGCAATAGAGGTAATCTGGTTAGGGGCTACATCTATTAAATCTAATTTTTCTGGTTCGATAACCGGGAAATCGCCTTCAAAACGTGCTTTTACACGTGGTAATTCGAATTTTCCTTTGTCATCATACTGTGCATTTGCCTGTGCAATGGTTTTACCGTCTTCATCTTCGGCAGAAAGATAAATAACCGGTTCTTCTACAACAACACGGCCTTTGTCTACCTTACGATAAGGTGTTTCAATAAAGCCTAAATTGTTGATTTTGGCATGCACACAAAGCGATGAAATCAAACCAATGTTTGGTCCTTCTGGAGTTTCAATGGTACATAAACGACCGTAGTGGGTGTAATGCACATCTCGAACCTCGAAACCGGCACGCTCACGAGATAAACCGCCGGGTCCTAAGGCTGACAGACGACGCTTGTGCGTAATCTCTGCCAGAGGATTGGTTTGATCCATGAATTGTGACAACTGGTTGGTTCCGAAGAAGGAATTAATTACAGAAGATAAGGTACGGGCGTTAATTAAGTCTGTTGGCGTAAATACCTCGTTATCGCGAATGTTCATTCGCTCACGGATAGTACGGGCCATACGGGCTAAACCTACACCGAACTGAGCATATAACTGCTCACCTACGGTACGTACACGACGGTTTGACAAGTGATCAATATCATCCACCTCGGCTTTAGAGTTGATTAATTTGATCAGGTATTTAACAATCGCAATAATATCCTGCTTGGTTAAAACCTTTGTTTCTTCTGGTGTACTTAATTTCAGTTTGCGGTTAATGCGGTAACGACCTACATCTCCTAAATCGTATCTTTTATCAGAGAAGAATAAACGGTCGATGATACCACGAGCTGTTTCTTCATCAGGTGGTTCTGCGTTACGTAATTGTCTGTAGATATGCTCCACAGCTTCTTTCTCTGAGTTTGAAGTATCTTTTTGTAAAGTATTATAGATGATGGTATAATCGCCGGCATGGATGGCATCTTCTTTTGACAAGATGATGGATTTTGCTCCTGCATCGATGATTAAATCGATATTTTCATCACTTAATACTGTTTCGCGTTCTAAAATCACTTCGTTACGCGGGATAGAAACTACCTCGCCGGTATCTTCATCTACGAAATCTTCTACCCATGATTTTAAGACTCTGGCAGCCAATTTACGGCCAATGAATTTCTTCAATCCAGACTTGCTTACTTTTACTTCATCGGCCAGTTCAAATAATTCTAAAATGTCTTTATCAGAATCGTAACCGATGGCACGTAATAAGGTGGTAACCGGGAATTTCTTCTTACGGTCGATATAAGCATACATCACGTTGTTTACGTCTGTAGCAAATTCAATCCATGATCCTTTAAAAGGAATTACACGGGCTGAATATAATTTGGTTCCGTTAGTGTGGCGGCTCTGGCCGAAGAACACTCCTGGTGAACGATGTAATTGAGAAACAATTACTCGCTCTGCACCATTAATAACGAATGTACCTTTCGGAGTCATGTAGGGAATGGTTCCCAAATACACGTCTTGAACGATGGTTTCAAAATCTTCGTGTTCTTCATCATTACAAGATAAACGGAGTTTAGCTTTGAGTGGAACACTGTGAGTTAATCCACGTTCTATACATTCCTGAATGGAATAGCGTGGCGGATCAACGAAATAATCCAAAAATTCTAAAACGAAGATATTTCTGGAATCAGAAATCGGGAAATTTTCTGAGAACACTTTAAATAAACCTTCTTGGTGACGGTTATCTGAAGTGGTTTCTAGCTGAAAAAATTCCCTGAATGATTGCAATTGCACATCCAGAAAGTCAGGATAATCCAACACATGTTTGCTGGTTGCAAAATTGATTCTTTCGGAGTGATTATTTTTGTTTGCCAAGGGATTGAGATTTTTAGTTTAAAAAATAAACTGCGACTTGTTTTTCCCGGTTTTGGAGGGATTTGTAAGTCAAACAAAAAATGGGTATTGTAGAAATGGCAATAGACCCCGGTAAAAACCGGAGTCTAAGGCCATTAATTGTTGAGTTTAGAATTAGCTAATCTCAACAACTGCTCCAGCTTCTTCTAATTGTTTTTTCAAACCTTCAGCTTCGTCTTTAGAAACACCTTCTTTTAATGGTTTTGGTGCTGCATCAACTAAGTCTTTAGCTTCTTTCAAACCTAAACCGGTTAGATCTTTCACTAATTTTACTACTGCTAATTTCTGACCACCAGCATCTTTCAATGTTACATTGAAGCTAGTTTTTTCTTCAGCAGCTGGGGCAGCGCCACCAGCAGCAGGAGCGGCAACAGCTACAGCTGCAGCAGCTGGCTCAATACCATACTCATCTTTAAGGATTTGAGCTAATTCGTTAACTTCTTTTACTGTTAAGTTTACTAATTGCTCAGCAAACGATTTTAAATCTGCCATTTTATTTAAATTTTAAACGTGAAATACTTTGTTTTTTAATTCAGACTTTAGGTGTCTGTTAACCTCTTTGTTCTAATGTTTTTACAATACCTGCTAATTTAGCTTTACCAGACTGTAAGCCTGAAATCACATTTTTAGCCGGAGATTGTAATAATCCGATAATTTCGCCAATCAATTCATCCTTAGATTTTAAGTTAACTAAGTTATTTAATTGATCATCACCAATGTAGATTGCGGTATCGATGTAAGCTGCTTTTAATAATGGTTTTTCAGCATTACCTACTCTTAACGATTTAATGAGTTTTGCCGGAGCATTACCTACGTTAGAGAACATAATAGTTGATGAACCTTTAAGCACATCGTACATCTCTGCATAATCACCTTGAGCAGCTTCTAAAGCTTTTTTGATCAGGGTGTTTTTTGCTACCTGCATTTTGATATCGCTTTCGAAACATTTACGGCGAATAGTGTTCACCGCTGCTACAGTCAGGTTAGAAGTATCAGCAATATATAAATTGCTGAAGCTATCGATCTGTTCTGTTAAAGCAAGAACAACTTCGTGTTTTTCTTCTTTTCTCATAATTAGATTCCTGCTATTGATTTAGTTTCGACTTCGATTCCGGGACTCATTGTAGAAGACATGTAAATGCTCTTAAAATAAGTTCCTTTTGCAGCTGATGGTTTTAATTTAGAGATTACCTGAATTACTTCTAAAGCATTCTCATAAAGTTTCTCGGGAGCGAAAGATACTTTCCCTACAGAAGCATGAATGATACCGGTTTTATCTACCTTGAAATCAATCTTACCACCTTTTACATCAGTTACAGCTTTACCTACTTCGGTAGTTACTGTTCCTGATTTAGGGTTTGGCATAAGGTTACGTGGACCTAAAACCCGGCCCAGTTTACCTACTTTTGCCATAACACTAGGCATGGTAATAATGATATCAACGTCAGTCCATCCACCCTCTATTTTGGCGATATAATCATCCAAGCCCACGTAATCTGCACCCGCTGCTTTTGCTTCTTCTTCCTTATCGGGAGTTACCAAAGCCAAAACGCGGACATTTTTACCTGTACCATGAGGAAGGGTTGCAATACCACGTACCATTTGATTGGCTTTACGAGGATCTACGCCTAAGCGTACATTCAGGTCAACCGATGCATCAAATTTAGTGGTAGTTATATCTTTTACTAAAGCAGCTGCTTGTTGTAAAGTATATGACTTACCTGCCTCAATCTTGGAATGTGCCGTTTTTTGATTTTTTGTTAATCTAGCCACTTCTTAAACTGATTTGTGTGAATTAATTGTTCCAGGGTGCGTTACCGTTAACGGTAATTCCCATACTGCGTGCAGTACCGGCCACCATTTTCATGGCAGACTCGATGGTAAATGCATTTAAATCGGTCATTTTATCTTTTGCAATGCTTTCAACCTGATCCCAGTTTACACTGGCCACTTTTTTACGGTTTGGCTCTGCTGATCCACCTTTTAAACCTGATACTTCCAATAATTGGATAGCTACAGGAGGGGTTTTAATGATAAAATCAAACGACTTATCGGCATATACATTAATTACAACAGGCAATACTTTACCTGGTTTATCTTGGGTACGAGCATTAAATTGCTTGCAAAATTCCATGATATTTACCCCTTTAGCACCTAATGCAGGTCCTACTGGTGGCGATGGATTTGCGGCTCCGCCTTTGATTTGTAATTTTACTAACGCACTGACTTCTTTTGCCATTTTATTTTTGTTTTATTGTTACTCAATGTTAGTAAGTTGGAAGCTATGTAACACTTAAGGGTCTTTATGTAGTTGCGGGTTGTCTGTTGAAGGTTGTAAGTAAACACCTACAATACACAACTTTATAACCCATATCTAAAATCTACTCTTTCTCTACTTGCATGTAATTTAGCTCCAGCGGCGTACGGCGGCCGAAGATTTTTACCATGACTTTTAATTTTTTCTTTTCTTCGTTTATTTCTTCAATAACACCGTTAAAGCCGTTGAATGGACCATCCATTACTTTAACCTGTTCTCCAACAAAGAAGGCAACATTCATTACCTCGCTTTGCTCGGCCATTTCATCTACTTTGCCCAGAATACGGTTTACTTCTGCCTGACGCATAGGTACCGGTGTTCCTGTTTTATCGCCTAAAAAGCCGATAACACTATTGATGTTTTTGATAACATGTTGTAACTCGGCATCCAGATTAGATTCGATTAACACATATCCTGGATAAAAATTGCGTTCTTTTGCAATTTTCTTTCCGTCTTTCATCTGAAAGTATTTTTCCATCGGGATTAATACTTGCGGAATTAAATGAGATATGCCTAAACGATTAATTTCTGCTTCCAGATATTGTTTAACTTTTTTCTCTTTGCCGCTTACAGCCCTAACCACATACCATTTTAGTTGATCGCTCATCTTCTTTGTAAAATATTAAGCAAGAGATTTATAGAAAAGTTTTAACGCCGTACCGGCTGATTCATCCATAGCTAAAACAATTAATGCAATAACCAGAGAAGCAACCAATACCAAAATAGCAGAATTTTGCAGTTCTGACCATGTTGGCCAAGACACTTTCTGCGTCATTTCGTTATACGATTCTTTCAAAAATTCAACAACTTTAGCCATCTTTTCTTTTTTCGTAAGCACGGGAACAAGGATTCGAACCCTGATCAAAGGTTTTGGAGACCTCTATTCTACCGTTGAACTATTCCCGTATTGTTATTAACAAGAAAACATAAGTCCACTAAAAGCGGACTTATGTTATCCAATTAACCTTTATTTAGAAATTTATTATTTCAGAATTTCTGTTACCTGTCCGGCACCTACTGTTCTACCACCCTCACGGATAGCGAAACGTAAGCCTTTTTCCATCGCGATAGCATTGATCAATTTAACAGTGATCGTTACGTTATCGCCAGGCATAACCATTTCTACACCTTCAGCTAGTGAAATTTCACCAGTTACGTCTGTGGTACGGAAATAGAATTGTGGACGGTATTTGTTAAAGAATGGAGTATGACGGCCACCCTCTGCTTTTGATAATACATAGATCTCAGCTTTGAAATCGGTGTGAGGAGTTACAGAACCTGGCTTACAGATAACCATACCACGACGGATATCAGTTTTCTCAATACCACGTAATAATAAACCTACGTTATCACCTGCTTCACCGTAATCTAGGATTTTGCGGAACATTTCCACACCTGTTACAGTTGATTTCAAGTTTTCAGCGCCCATACCTAAGATATCAACACCATCACCTGAGTTAATTACACCACGCTCGATACGTCCTGTTGCAACAGTACCACGACCTGTGATCGAGAATACGTCTTCAACTGGCATCAAGAAAGGTAATTCAGTTAAACGTGGAGGAATTGGAATGTAGCTATCTACTGCTTCCATTAATTCCATAATTTTAGCTACCCATTTAGGATCGCCATTTAATCCACCTAAAGCTGAACCTTGAATTACTGGAATATCATCTCCTGGGAATTCGTAGAACGATAATAATTCACGGATTTCCATTTCAACTAATTCTAACAATTCTGGATCATCAACCATATCCACTTTGTTCATGAATACTACTAATGAAGGTACACCTACCTGGCGAGCCAAAAGGATGTGCTCACGAGTTTGTGGCATTGGACCATCTGTAGCGGCAACAACGATAATAGCACCGTCCATTTGTGCAGCACCTGTAACCATGTTCTTCACATAATCGGCGTGACCTGGACAATCTACGTGTGCGTAGTGACGGTTAGCTGTTGAATATTCTACGTGTGCAGTATTAATAGTAATACCTCTTTCTTTTTCCTCTGGAGCAGAGTCAATAGAGTCGAATGAACGACCTTCACATAAACCTGCATCAGATAATACTTTCGTAATCGCTGCAGTTAAAGTTGTTTTACCGTGATCGACGTGACCGATAGTACCAATGTTTAAGTGTGGCTTACTACGGTCAAATTTTTCTTTTGCCATGTTTGATTTCTAATTAAATAGGTTAATTTTTGTTTGTTTTTATTGTTGTATTAAATCTTTGAGCCAACTATGGGAATTGAACCCATGACCTCTTCCTTACCAAGGAAGTGCTCTACCGCTGAGCTAAGTCGGCTTTTAATTTCATTTAAGCCTTCATTGATTTACGTTTTCTACTCGTTAACCACAGCCCATTATTTCATTGAGCGGAAGACGAGGTTCGAACTCGCGACCTATAGCTTGGAAGGCTATCGCTCTACCAACTGAGCTACTTCCGCTTTTGGATGTACGATTTGAGAATTACGATTTAAAATTTATAAAATCATCAATCTAAAATCTCTATATCGCCAATCCATTGGTGGGGGGAGAAGGATTCGAACCTTCGAAACCGAAGTAACGGATTTACAGTCCGTCCCATTTGACCGCTCTGGAATCCCCCCAGATCAATTTTAGATTTGTTGATTTTGTGATTCCTGATTTTTTAATCATTGAATCTTAAATCTTTCCATCTAAAATAAATAAAGAGCCTCCTATCGGGATCGAACCAATGACCTACTGATTACAAGTCAGTTGCTCTACCAGCTGAGCTAAGGAGGCTTTTATCTTTCAAGCCTCCTGATTGTTTATTTAAACAATGACTACTGATTATCCCGAAGTTTCGGGACTCTACCAGCTGAGCTAAGGAGGCTTTTATCTTTAAAAGCTTTGCAATAATTTAA
>CAZFAE010000017.1:9994-35538 GCA_964516035.1 uncultured Sphingobacterium sp. | reverse complement strand
CTAAACAGATTACCCAAGCTGTTATTTTTGATAAAAACGGTAATAAATACACCTATAGCATCAAAACCTTTATCCCTAATGTAAAAGTAGCTGATACTTTTTTTGCCTTTGATGTGAAGAAATATCCGGGGGTAGAGTTGGTAGATCTTAGATAATTTTTTAATGTGATAACTCGGCGATTTGCTGATGTGATTGGTTAATTAAATAATTTACTAATCTGCAAATTGCTAAATCAACTAATTGTTAAAAACCACTCATCTGTAAATTTCTACAATTCATCTGTCTTCTGCCGCTGTTCGTCTGAAAAGCTTTTATTTAAAGCGTTTGTTTGACTAATCTTGAATGTAAAACCCCATTCAATATGAAAATTAAGACATCTATATCGCTGTCATTAATTTTAGCCATTTTTTTTATTAGTTTAAACTCCTGTAAAAAAGATAAAGAAAACCCCATAGCCATAGGCAAAGCCTACCTGGGTGGGATTATAGCCTATGTTGATGAAACCGGCCAACATGGATTAATAGCTGCGCCATTAGATCAAGGACTTGCTGCTTGGGGGTGTCAGGGAACTGTAATAAATGGTGCCTATGGTGTTTTTATAGGAACAGGCGCCCAAAATACCAAAGATATTTTGGCAGGGTGTAATACGGCAGGCATTGCGGCAAAAATTTGCGATGATTTAATTCTAGGAGGTTACAATGACTGGTATTTGCCCAGTATTGATGAGTTAGAGCAACTTTATATTAATCGGGAAACAATAGGAGGTTTTGTAGCTGAAGATCATTATTGGAGTTCTACCCAAAGCAATGTTAATTATGCTAGTTACTATAATTTCTACTCATCTGTACCTGATTTGCACAACAAAGGAGGAGACCTGTTAGTTCGTGCTGTACGTTCTTTCTAAAATTACCCGTAATAATTAAATCGGTCTGGTATTTTTCTGCTTGTGATGTAAAGAAAAATCCGGGAGTAGAATTGGTAGATTTCAGGTAGGCATTCTCTGCTCAATTTTCAATTTCAGTTCCTGTAGCGCATATTCAAATGTCTCTGCATCAAATGCTGTACTTGGGCCTACAATCCTTTTTTTTAGGGGATTGTTTTTTAGCTTTAATAATTGAAAAATAGCTGAGGTGCAATGATGGCGGTCTAGAAACAAATCTTCGCCTTTCAAATGTTTTAAGGCCTCAAATAGCGGTCCAATCATTTCAGCTTTTCCGCGGTCTTTAATCACATCCCAAATGCGGTAATAAGCCCCCCAGCGTTGCTGTTTTAATTCTTCGCAAAGTTGCTCGTCGCTGGCCAGTGCATAGTATTGATACTCTGCTGCTGCGGCTTTCTCCCATTCTTCCTGCCAATCGAAACTCATTTTTTAATGTGCTAGTTTGTTGATGAGTAAATTTGCTAATTAGTTGATGTGTTGATTAGCTAATGTGCTAATGAGTTGATTTGCTATTTCGATCATCATTTTATTAATTTATTCATCAACCAATCGATTAAATAATAAATTTACTCGTTAACACATCAACTCATTAGCAAATTATCACATCATAGGTTAATTTGTTATTTTTGAAACCGCATGTCACTCACATTCACTACACATACGCTTGATAAATTAGAAACGATTTTAAAATCTTTAGAGTATCGGGTGAGGTATGAAAAAGGAAATTTTAAAACCGGGGCCTGCATTTTAGAAAACAGCAGGGTAGTGGTGGTCAACAAATTTTCGAATCTGGAGAGCAAAATTCAGGGTTTGGCAGAGTTAATAGCTACACTAGACATCCCAGAAAATATGCTGGAAGAGAAACAAATGCAATTGGTTCATCAGCTTAAACAAACCAGCTTAAAACTGTGAAAATTACTTTTTTAGGCACCGGAACTTCTCAGGGCGTACCTGTTATTGCCTGCGATTGTGCGGTTTGCACTTCTTCAGATCCACGTGATAATCGTTTACGGACTTCTATAATGATTCAGTCAGCAGATAAAACCATTGTGATTGATTCTGGTCCCGATTTCAGATACCAAATGTTACGTGCCGGCGTAAAACACTTGGATGCTTTGGTTTTTACCCACGAACATAAAGATCATGTGGCCGGCATGGACGATATCCGGGCTTTTAATTATAAGCAGGGCGAAGCTATCAATGTGTATGCTCACCAAAGAGTTCAGGAAGCGTTAAAACGAGAATTTTCTTATATTTTTTCGCATCACAAATATCCGGGAGTACCTCAAATTGATTTATTTGAAATCGGGAAACACCCCTTTGAAGTGGCCGGTCTGCCCTTTATTCCCATTGAGGTGATGCATTTTCAACTACCGGTTTTAGGGTTCCGTATAGGCGATTTTACTTACATTACAGATGCAAAAACGGTTGCTGAAGAAGAAAAAGCAAAAATAAAAGGCACTAAGATTTTAGTAATCAATGCCCTGCAAATAGATAAACATATTTCTCACTTTACCTTGGCCGAAGCTCTGGATTTTGCCGCCGAAATAGGTGCAGAGCAAACTTACCTTACCCATATCAGCCACAGATTAGGCACACATCAGGAGATTTCGAAGCAATTGCCAGCAGGAGTAGAAATGGCCTACGATGGCCTGATGCTGGATATTTAATTAAAAAGTGCCCGGAACGAGATTCGAACTCGTATGTCCTTACGGACGCCACCCCCTCAAGATGGTACGTCTACCAATTTCGCCACCCGGGCATTAGATTCAGAAGAATATTTAAAGAACTGGTGCCCAGGGAGAGACTCGAACTCTCAAGGATATAACTCCAACGGCTTCTGAGACCGCAACGTTTACCAATTTCGCCACCTGGGCATTTAGGATTGCAAATATAAACATGTAGCTCAATAAAGTATCAAGCAAATTAAAATTGATACCAATAATTTTCATATCTCAATTTTAATCTTATTTTTATACTATTAGTTTAAATTGATCGTTTAAAATTCGAGATAACACCTCTCGTATTGCTAAGAAAATACTATTGAGCTCTGATTTTGTGCCATTAATATAAATTGCCCAGTTTCAGAATATTTATTCAGATTCATTTAATATCAGATATATGCAGAAGCCCCACGTTTTAGTAATAGAAGATGAAGAATTAGTTAGAAAAGTACTAGAGTTTCGTTTGCGAAAGGAAGGATATGAAGTGTTGTTGGCTAAAGACGGCGCAGAAGCTTTAAATCTGATAGAAAATCAAAAATTCGACTTGATTCTGGTAGATATCATGTTACCCTATGTAGGGGGCCTTGAAATTACCCACAAAATAAAATCTAATCCTCAAACCCGGGAAACTCCGGTTATTGTACTTTCTGCAAACGGACTAGAAAATGTGATTTTAGAAGCATTTGCTTTGGGCGCAGACGATTTTATTCCGAAGCCCTTCAATTTGCCGGAATTAACCATTAGGATAAAAAAACACCTTAAGAAGACCATTTTTTAGAAAGCATGGATGTGTTCAATTATGTAGAAATTGTATTTAAGTCGTTCCCAGATCGGACCTCTATATCTGTTTTAATCGCTTTTGTTTTTTTGCTGATATTATTTTTCCTTTATGGCATACTCTTGTACAAACGATTAGATTTTGCGCTTCGCGATAAGCGGAATACCAACTGGATTAGTGTGATTAATGATCTGCTTACTGTTTTTTTGAACTCTACAGACGACCCGGATATAAGCAATCCCATTGAAACGATTCTGCCCGAAATAAAAAAAATACCACTCAACAGATATTTTCTAAGGAAGATGTTTTGTCAACAAATTTTAACTTACCATTCAAACTTTACGGGTAATACTTCCGATCAGTTAAAAGAGCTTTTTTTGAGACTTCACCTAGAATCCATACTCAAACAAAAACTAAAAAGCTGGCGACGGGAAAATATCATTCAAGGTATCAGAGAAATTGCACAAATGCAATTACACCAGTTAAGTCCAGAGATATTAAAACTGAGTAAACATAAATCCCAGGCAATTAGTATTGAGGCCCAAACGGCACATATCATTCTCAATAAAGGAGAAGGGTTTGTTTTTCTAAGCGAGATGGATAAACCTATTTTAAACTGGTATCAATTAATTCTAATTGATTTGGCTTCGCATATCAATCCATCACAACTTCCAGATTTTTCTAACTGGCTGGCATCAACTAATCCATCGGTAGTTAAGCTTTGTATCAAACTTATCGGACGTTTTCAGCAGTTTCATGCTGCAGAAAAACTAATCAGCCTATTAAATCATCCAGACGAAGAAATTCAGCTCTTAGCCATCAAAGTATTGGGAGAGTTTGAGGTGCATGAAGCCGAAGATGTCTTGCTAACACTATACACAGAAAGTTCAAAAGAAATCAAATTAGAAATTATTAAGGCATTGGGCCGAATCTGTTCTGACAAACAACTGGAATTTTTATTCTCCAAAGCTTCATCTGATCAGTTTAGGATTGCTTTTCAGGCAGTTACTGCCCTTAAAAACCACGGCAATGCCGGTTTAGTCCAAATCAGAAAATTATATACACAGGCTCCACAAATGAATAAAGAAATTATAGATCATCTTATGGGCAGCCAACTAGCAAGTTAAACATGGAATCAGCACTTCACCTATTCGATTTATTTTTTCATGACTTTATCTTTGTTTATGCCCTAGCAATAATGTCTTTATACTTGCTGTTAATCATCTTCTCTGCCTTCGAGATGAAAAGATATTTGCGTAAAAATACTTACGTAGATTATACCACCATATTGGTTTCTGATTTGGCACCCAGCGTTTCCATTATAGCTCCAGCATTTAACGAAGGGCCAAACATTGTAGATAATGTACACTCACTGCTCTCCCTGCATTATAATAACTATGAGGTAATTGTAATTAATGACGGAAGCACAGACGATACCCTTGCTAAATTAATTACCGCCTTTAAATTAAAGCGGGTTAATTTTGCATTCAACCAAACCATTTCTACGCAGGCTATTCGGGGTATTTATCGTTCCAGTATAGCCGGTAATACCCGTCTCCTTGTTGTAGATAAAGAAAATGGTGGCAAAGCCGATGCCTTAAATGCAGGAATCAATATCGCTGCAAACTCATTAATTCTTTGTATTGATGCCGATTGTATTATTGAACCGGATGCGATTCTAAAACTGGTTAAACCCTTTATGGATGAACCGGTTAGGGTTATTGCCACCGGTGGAGTGGTGCGTATTGCCAATTCATGCGAAGTAAAACACGGACGGCTGGTAAAAGTACATATGCCCAATAACATCTTAACCAGGTTTCAGGTATTAGAATACATACGTGGTTTTCTATTGGGTAGAATGGCCTGGAGCAGAATTAACGGTTTATTAATAGTTTCTGGTGCCCTGGGGCTTTTTGACAAAGATATTGTGCTAAAATGTGGTGGTTATGATACCAACACCGTTGGTGAAGACATGGATATCGTAATCCGGATGCGAAAATACATGTGTCAGCAGCATTTGCCTTATCGTGTGGTTTACACCCCAGATCCGCTATGCTGGACCGAAGCCCCTACTAATTTGGATGTATTGGGCAGACAGCGAAAAAGATGGAGTAGGGGTAACTTAGAATGCCTGGTTAAACACCGCGATTTAATGTTTAATCCAAAATACGGTAGGTTAGGTTTAATCAGTTATCCTTATTGGGTATTTATTGAGTGGCTTGGACCCATAATAGAGATAATTGGGATAGTTGTGGTTATTAATTTAGTAGTTTCAGGCAGTATTAACTGGGTTTTCTCTCTACACTTATTAGTGATGGTTTATATTTTCACCATCATGCTTTCTACGCTGACTATTCTTTACGAAGAAATCTCGTTCAGACAATATACTTCCGGAAAAGACCTGTTTAAACTGCTCTCATTAGCATTTTTAGAGCCATTTATGTTTCATCCATTAATTTTATATTGGGAAATCAGAGGGAATATAGATTTCTTGAAAGGGAAAAAAACATGGGGTAAGATGGATCGTAGCGGGTTTTAACACATCAATTCAATTGCTAACACACAGAACCATCAGCATGGCCGAAAATTCATTTTTACTTCGATTAAATGCAGTATTTCGATTATTCGGTAACTTTTCGGTCACACTATTAGTCAGTATCCTGTTTTTGCATGCAGCAGAAATTGCCTATATCTCAGTAGCCAAAACCATTCCCGATGATATATTAAATGTAATAGCTTATGGCCTTTTATATAGTACCCTATTGTATGCCAAATTATTGCTAATTACTTTTCTCCCATTTATTTTGATCGTAATGCTTGGCAAAAGTGAGGACCTTGGCCGAATTTTCCTCAGCCTCACTATTTCTCTGATTCTGCTTTGTTACCTGCTTTTAATTTTTTACTTCCAGGTAGCCATGGTGCCTTTAGGTTCAGAGTTATTTAGCTATTCGGGCCCAGAAATAGTAGAAACCATCAAAACTTCACAAAGTATGGGTTTAAATAGCCTTACAATGTTTTTAATAGTTTTGTTCATTGTTTATTTGGCAATTAAATTGGTGGTTTATAAGCCTACAATTCGGGGCAGATTAGTTAAATTTTTGTTTGTTATAGCCCTGGGATTAAGCTTTTTTGGATTTGGCATTTTACCCAAAAGTAAATGGTTTGATTCTGATTTTTCACAAAATCTAGCTTCCAACAAGCTGGCTTATTTTCTATCCGGAAGTTGGACTTATTTCACCGATAAGTATTCGGCCAATACTTTGGCCGATGCGGGTAAAAACGAAACGATGGAATCCAACTTTAACTATGTAAATCCGGAAAATTATCCTTTTTTAAGAACCGAAGAAACGCCTGATGTTTTAGGAGATTTTTTTCAGATCAACGAATCCCTTAAACCCAATATTGTTTTAATAAGTGTGGAGGGCTTAGGCAGAGCTTTTAGCGGCCCCAATGCTTATTTGGGAAGCTTTACGCCGTATTTAGACAGCCTGGCAGAAAAAAGTCTGTATTGGGAGAATTTTATAGCTTCACAGGGGCGCACCTTTGCGTCGTTGCCCTCAATTTTGGGTTCATTACCTTTTGCAGAAACCGGGTTTAACGACTTGGATATGGAGAAAATTCCACATTTATCTTTATTCAGCATACTGAAAAAATCGGGTTATCATACTGGTTTTATTGCCGGAGCCGATTTGGCATTCGATCATCAGCAACAGTTTTTAGAGCAGCAAAATACCAGCGAAATAATTGGGGCTTCTAATTTTGGGCCTAACTATAAGCAAAGTTCGGCAACAGCCAGTGGTGATAGCTGGGGATATCCAGACCGTGAAATTTTCAGGAAAGCATCGGATACCGCTAAACCCGACACTGGCAGGCCATTTATTAGGTTTATTCAGACCTTGAGTATGCATACCCCATATTCAATTCCAGAGCAGCAGGGCTTCGAAGACCTGGTTTTATCCCGGTTAAAAACTTTTGGTTTTACAGAAGAAAAAATTGCCCGTCGTATGCAGTACAAAAATATTTTTGCCACTGTTTTATATACAGATCAGGCCATAAAAGAGTATATGCAGGCTTACCGTAAATTACCTGGTTATGAAAACACCATTTTCATCATTACCGGCGATCATCGATTGCCCGAAATACCAATTTCAACCAAAATTGACCGTTTTCATGTACCCTTAATTATTTATTCGCCCATGTTAAAAAAGTCGGCTAAAATAAGCTCCATATCCTCACATTTAGACTTGGCGCCCTCTCTTTTAGCATTTCTACATAAAAATTATAAGTGCAACAGGCCTGCTCAAATTACTTGGACAGGTGCCGGTTTAGATACCACAGTACATTTTGGAAATCGACACCAATACCCGCTTAAACAAGTAAAATCAAACTTGAGAAATTATATTTCAGACTTATTTTTCATCGATGGAGATCAACTATTTGCCATTAATCCAAACTTAGATTTGGAACCGATTGATAATCCGGAAAAACGAACAGAATTGCAGCAGGCACTAGAACAATATAAAAATCGCAATAGGCAATTTATACGCTCTAAAAAATTGATTCCGAAAAGTTTAAAACAAGAATTTAACTAATTTTTAACTACCTAAACCGCTTCTGAATACTGAAACTGGCGCCAATTTGGTTGCCAAATTTATCGGTTGCATATTCTTCATTTAGCCACGAAAGGCCTAAACCAATACTCGTTTTCTTGTTCAGGTTTCGCGAATAATCGATACCAGCCCTAACTGTTTTTAGCTGGTTTATCACATTGTTGATTTGAGAACGGTCATCTGGAGAAATACCTGTGCCTGCATTAAAGGCTAAATAATCGTAGCGGTCTTCGGTAAAAAATATTTTCCATGAAAGGTTAAACGACTTAGACCAACGCCCGTCTCCCGGATTTAAATAGCTTCTCAGGTTTACAAAACTCTTATGAATATACTTGCCAAAACCCAGCACATACAGTGTAGTGCCACCATCAAACCTCAAATATCGCAGGCCTGCCTCGGCTTCAAAACTATTCGGAAGACTTTTGTATAAAGAAAATCCCACACGGTATTTCGGAAAAAGGCCAAATGCGGTTAAAGTAGCGCCGCCACCCACATAAGCATATAAACCTTTACTAATATGCGGATAGGTTTCGAGCTCCAATTCAGAAGCATTTTTAGCAAAACGGTTGGCATAATTATAACTTAAATTAAATGAGCCCCATTTATTCTGTTTGCCATAATACACACTGGCCAAATGCCAGTCGTCTGCAAAACGCTTATCAAAATGAACAAAATTATAGCTCAAGCCCATTTTATGAACCATCAGGTCGTTTTTAATGCTCAATACCAAATCGCCCACATTTTTATTTTCTGGATATTTAATAGCAAAGCCCTCGGCTGATTTAAAAGCATCGGTAGTACGCCCCAAAGCCCGCAAGGCTTTAGCTTGGTTAATAGTAAAATCGGCCGATTCTGGATAAGTTTTTAATCCAACTTCCGCTATTTCCAAGGCACGATAATAATTGCTATTCCAATACTCCAGATCAAAATTGGCTTTTAAGGCATCTTCATGCGCCGGACTTTTAGTTAAAACCAGGTTAAATTGAGTTCGGGCACTATCAGGGAAATTAGACCAGGTGTACAGTCGCCCTAAAAATATACGGATATCTGTATAATCCGGACTTGCAACAAGGGCCTTCTTAGCTAATCCTATGGCTTTTGGATAATTTTTTTCATCAAAAGCAGCTTTTCGGGCATCAGAAAATAAGGCATCGCTACTCAATCTTACTTGTGAAAACAATGGATTAGCTGAGCCTAAAATGATCAACAAAAGGAATAAAATATTTTTTTTGGCGGGTAGGACCGATAAATTCTTCATGGCTAGGCGTGTTGAGCGGTTAATTTTCCTAATAGTTTAATATAAACAATATAATCAAAAAATGAGCCAGAAGTTTAATAGGTTCTAAATTTTCTAATTGAGATAGAATAAACTTAAATTGCTTCATGAATTTAGAATTCAATAAAAACGAAGATGCCAATAAGCAATTGCTAGACGAACTCAAGCACCGGTTTAAAAAAGTTCAGGCTGGCGGCGGAGAGAAAGCGGCAGCCAAACAAAAAGAAAAAGGCAAAATGTTGGCTCGTGAGCGCATTGCTTATTTATTAGATAAAGACAGTCCACAATTAGAAATAGGCGCTTTTACTGCCGAAGATATGTATGCCGAACAGGGCGGATGTCCGTCTGCCGGAGTAATTTGTGTACTGGGATATGTTTCTGGCAGGCAATGTATTGTGCTGGCCAACGATGCCACCGTTAAAGCTGGTGCCTGGTTCCCGATGACGGCTAAAAAGAATCTCCGTGCCCAGGAAATAGCCATGGAAAACCGTTTGCCCATTATTTACCTGGTTGATTCTGCTGGTGTTTACCTGCCCATGCAAGATGAAATTTTTCCTGATAAAGAGCATTTCGGACGTATTTTCAGAAATAACGCCCATATGAGTAGCATGGGCATTGTACAAATTTCGGCCATTATGGGTTCTTGCGTAGCTGGCGGTGCTTATTTACCCATTATGAGCGACGAGGCCATGATTGTTGAAGGCACCGGTTCTGTTTTCCTGGCGGGAAGTTATTTGGTAAAATCGGCCATTGGCGAAGATATTGATAACGAAACTCTGGGTGGCGCCAGCACACATTGCGAAATATCAGGAGTAACCGATTATAAGCATCCCAATGATGCCGCTTGCTTAGATTCCATCCGTAATATCATGAGTAAAATTGGGGCACCTCAGCAAGCCGGATTTAACCGTATAAAAGCTGCCCAACCTAAAAAAGACGAACAAGAAATTTATGGTCTTTTGCCCGAAAATCGCGAAAAACCTTACGATATGCTCGAAATTATCCATCGTTTGGTAGATGATTCAGATTTTGAAGAATACAAACAGCTGTACGGCCAAAGCATTATTTGCGGCCTGGGCCGTATAGATGGCTGGGCGGTGGGCATTGTAGCCAACCAGCGGAAGGTTATCAAAAGCAAAAAAGGGGAGATGCAGTTTGGTGGCGTAATCTATTCCGATTCGGCCGATAAAGCCACCCGTTTTATCATGAATTGCAACCAAAAGAAAATACCGCTGGTTTTTTTACAAGATGTTACCGGCTTTATGGTGGGCAGTCGCTCAGAGCAGGGCGGCATCATTAAAGATGGTGCTAAAATGGTGAATGCGGTTTCCAATTCGGTGGTGCCCAAGTTTACCATTGTGATAGGAAATTCTTATGGCGCCGGCAATTATGCTATGTGTGGCAAAGCTTACGATCCCCGTTTAATTTATGCTTGGCCATCGGCCAAAATTGCCGTAATGGGCGGTTCGCAGGCCGCAAAAGTACTTTTGCAAATACAGGAAGCTTCACTAAAAGCCAAAGGCGAAATCATTACACCAGAAAAAGAAGCGGAATTATTGAAAGAAATTACAGACCGATACACTCGCCAAACTACGCCTTATTACGCCGCCAGCCGTTTATGGGTTGATGGTATTATCGACCCGCTGGAAACCCGTAAAGTGATTTCTATGGGCATCGAGGCGGCAAACCAGTCGCCTATTACCAAGGCTTTTAATGTGGGGGTAATTCAGACCTAAGCCAGCCGTTATTTTTACGATTTCGCCTTTTGGCGGATGAGGACAAATCTTTAGTCCCGTCAGAGTCAGCTGTTAGACATGTTCTGAAAGGCATGTCGAACTCGACGATAATTAGGGATTTTAAATCCCTGAAGGACATTATTTGTTCGAGATGCGTTGGGCTAACATCTCGAACAGCGAGATATCTAAATTTACAGAAATGTCGAGAAACCAAAAAGCCTTACCCGAATTCCGGGCAGGCTTTTGTTATTTAGTAGTGGTGGCACGACTAGATTCGTGCCACCACTAAGAATTAGTTGTCTTTTCTGGCTATTCGGTATAAGAATAATCCCATAATTACAAAGAAGATAAAGCCCATAATTTGGTAGCCGCCGGCACCCAAAGCATGTTCTAAAGCGGGTTCGAGGTTTAGTTTCCCTACCGGGATAGCTGTGACCTGGAAAGCCATCAGGAAGGCATAAATTACACCCATTAAAGCTCCCCCGGCTACTAGCCCGGTGGCAAAAAGACTGCCTTTACCCAACTCATCTTCTTCTGTTGCTTTCTTTTTAGATTTTAGATCTACCAAACCTTTGATGGCACCACCCGCAAAAATAGGCAGGGTAGTAGATAGCGGCAGATAAGCACCCACGGCAAACGACAACGATTTTACTCCACATAATTCCATAGTAATGGATAAAAACACACCCACCAAAACAAACTGCCAATCGAGGTTAAAGGATAGTAAACCTTTAATTAAAGTAGCCATCAAAGTGCCTTGCGGGGCAGGGTACGCATCGGTACCAATGGCATGCTGAATGCCCTGAGCCATCATTTCTGGAGTTGGCCGGTCTAAAATAGAAAGCGTTAAACCAATAACCACCGCAGAAACCACGGCGCCCACAAATAAAGCCAATTGCTGATACCTTGGCGTTGCACCTACAATATATCCCGTTTTTAAATCCTGCGAAGTAGCACCGGCATTGGCAGCTGCAATACAAATCATACTGCCTACTACTAAAGCCATCGGTTCAAATAATTGGCCGGTCCAGCCTACGCTGATAAACACCAAACAAGTGCCCATAAGCGTGGCAATGGTCATGCCCGAAATAGGGTTGGAGGAAGAACCAATTAAACCCACTATACGGCTGGAAACAGTCACGAAGAAGAAACCAAATATCACTACCAGAACACCAATGAGTAATTTATTGATCAAAGAATCACCCGAAATTTGTGGGAGAACCGCCATCAGGATGATTAAAGCTAAACTACCTAAAATCACCGTTTTGATCGACAAATCGTTGTCGGTACGTTTTACGGCTGCTTGATGTTCATCTCCTTTATTCATCGAACCAAAACTGGATTTAAACGAAGAAATAATAGTAGGAATGGTTTTAATGAGGGTAATGAAACCGCCGGCTGCCACGGCTCCTGCACCAATTTGGCGCACATAAGCCCGGTAAATAGCCGCAGCCGTATCGCCAAATGATTTGGTTGCGGGATCCCAGCCGCCCGGTCCGCCCGGCGTGAGTAAATCTTTTAAATAACCTAGTTTAATTAATTGTAAGGCAGTAGTTTCTGCCGGAACCAAAGAGGCCAATAAAGGAATTAAGCCCAGCCAAGCCAAAACGCCGCCAGCTACCAATACACCGGCAATTTTTGGCCCAATGATATAACCCACGCCCATATATTCGGGGGTGATTTCTCCGTTTACCGTAGCTGATGGAAAAAATTTATTGGCTTGTTCGGTGGCCCATTTTGGGGTTTCGGCAATTACGTGGAATACCTTTTGTAAAATGGCGTACAAAAAAGCGAAACCTAAACCATAATAAGCAGTTTTGGCAAAATCGCCGCCTTTTTCTCCGGCTATTAGTACCGAAGCACAGGCCGTTCCTTCTGGATAGGGCAGGTTATCGTGCTCATCCACAATTAGTGATTTTCGCAGAGGTACCATCATTAAGGTGCCTAGAATCCCGCCCATAGCGGCCAAGAAAAAAATGGGCCAATAAGAGAAAAAGCTTTCGCCTTGACTTCCAGCTGATAGAAATAAAAATCCCGGTAGGGTAAAAACCACCCCGGCGGCAATAGATTCGCCGGCGGAACCGGTGGTTTGGATGATGTTATTTTCCAGAATGGTGGTTTTGAAAAATTTTCGGCCAATAGAAATGGCTAAAACCGCCACAGGAATTGAAGCAGAAACGGTTAAGCCCGCTTTTAATGCCAGGTAAACGGTGGCTGCACCGAAAATTACGCCAAATAAGGCGCCCAATCCGATAGATTTGAGGGTAAACTCGGCCATTTTACTATCGGCCGGCACGTAGGGTTTAAATTCTTTTTTACTCTTGGTTTCAGACATCTTTAATGGGTTTGGTCAATTAAAGATATCATTTCAGAGAATTAATTGTTAGAAAAGGTTTTCCACAAAAAAAGTCCCGACAAATGCCGGGACTTTCGAAATATATATTTTTTTAGGCTTATTTACCAGCAGCTTTAGCGTGGTCGGCTAAAAATTGGGCTAAACCGCTATCGGTTAAAGGGTGTTTTAATAAAGCCAATATGGCTGATAAAGGACCGGTCATGACATCGGCGCCAATTTTAGCACACTGTATAATGTGCATCGGGTGACGTACAGAGGCTGCCAATATCTGGGTTTCGTAACCGTAGTTATCATAAATTAAACGAATATCTTCAATTAGCTGCATGCCATCGGTTGAAATATCATCTAAACGGCCAACAAAAGGAGAAACAAAAGTAGCACCTGCTTTGGCAGCCAACAAAGCCTGTCCGGCAGAGAACACCAATGTACAATTGGTTTTAATGCCTTTTAAGCTGAAATATTTTAAGGCTTTAACCCCGTCTTTCGTCATTGGTAATTTAACTACGATTTTAGGATTCAAAGCGGCTAAAATTTCGCCTTCTTTTACCATGTTTTCAAAATCGGTGGCAATTACTTCGGCACTTACATCGCCATCTACAATATCGCAAATTGCTTTGTAGTGATTCAGTACGTTGGTATCGCCGCTGATGCCTTCCTTGGCCATTAAGCTGGGGTTGGTAGTTACGCCGTCTAAAACGCCTAAATCTTGTGCTTCTTTAATTTGTGCCAGGTTGGCGGTATCGATGAAGAATTTCATGGGGTTGATTTGTTGATTAGTTAATTTGGCGATTCTATTAGTTAATAACCTAATTATTAAATCATCGTATTGATAATTTTCAAATCAGCAAATTAACACATCGTCACATCAAAGAAAAAAAATGGGCAAGCACCTTTTATCGCACCGCTACAACCTTCTACCCTTGCTGTATTCCTACCCTGGGGGAGTTCAAAAGGAGCTGGTCGTAAAAGACTTGCCCGCGACAAATGTGAGAAATTTTTAGGGATTTGGCAATGCTCTTTTAAGATATTTATTTCGATGATTGAGACAAATTCAATTTGGCAAAAAAGTCCCACAAAACAATGCCGGCCGAAACCACCACATTGAAAGAATGCTTGGTGCCAAATTGGGGGATTTCGATGCAAGCATCCACCATTTTCATCACTTCTTCATTTACACCGTTTACCTCATTGCCTAAAATTAAAGCGTATTTCGCACCAGCCTCAGGTTTAAAATCATTTAGCATGATGCTTTCGCTGGCTTGTTCAATGGCAATAAGCGTATAACCCTTATTTTTGAGGTCGTCCAAAGCACTTAAAGTAGTATCAAAATAAGTCCAGGCAACAGATTGGGTAGCGCCCAAAGCTGTTTTTTCAATTTCGCGATGCGGAGGCTGGGCCGTAATGCCGCAGAGGTAAATTGCTTCAACCGCAAAACCATCGGAAGTACGAAAAATAGAACCAATATTGTGCATGCTGCGTACTTCATCTAAAACCACCACCACCGGTAATTTATCCTGAGTTTTAAATTCTGCTACGCTTACGCGATTCAATTCGTCTAGTTTTAGTTTGGCCATGCGCAAAAGTAGTTAAGCTTTCCGGATTTTATTGAAAATGGATGTTGGGATAATTTTTCTGCAAAGAGAGTGAACCTATACCTCTTTTATTAACTTTACCTTTTTAGAAAAAAATCGGTTTTGGCAAAAAAAGAAGTAAAAGAAACTCCATTAATGCAGCAATACAATACCATCAAGGCGAAATACCCTGGTGCGCTTTTGTTATTCCGTGTGGGCGATTTTTACGAAACCTTTGGTGCCGATGCCATCAAAGCATCTCAAATACTCGGTATTGTATTGACCCGAAGGGCCAACGGTGCTGCCACGCATATTGAACTGGCCGGATTTCCGCATCATTCTTTAGAAACCTATTTATCTAAATTGGTACGTGCAGGGCAAAGAGTAGCCATTTGCGACCAGCTGGAAGATCCTAAAACCACCAAAACTATTGTTAAAAGGGGAGTAACCGAATTGGTAACACCCGGTGTGGCCACCAATGACAATATCCTCAATCAAAAAACCAACAATTACCTTGCTTCCGTTTTTGAAGAAAAGAACCAATATGGCATTGCCTTTTTGGATATCTCTACCGGCGAATTTCTGGTAGCCCAAGGAAATTCCGGATATATTGATAAACTATTGCAAAGCTTTAAGCCCAGCGAAGTGATATTTCCGAGAAGTCACAACCGAAATTTTATCGAAACTTTTGGCGACCGCTTTTATACTTATGGCCTCGAAGACTGGCCATATACCACAGATTACGCCACAGAAATGCTCCAAAAGCATTTTGAGGTAACTTCTTTAAAGGGTTTTGGTATTGATAAAATGGGAGCAGGCATTATCGCTGCCGGCGTAGCGCTTCATTACCTTAACGAGACAGAGCATCGCAAGCTGGGGCATATTTCGGGCATCGCACGCATTGAAGAAGATCGTTACATGTGGCTCGACCGTTTCACCATCCGCAATTTGGAACTGGTGGGTTCGGCCAATGAAAATGCCATCACGCTGGTGGATATTTTAGACCATACCTTATCGCCAATGGGTGCCCGCATGCTTCGCCGCTGGATTACCATGCCGCTAAAAGACCGCAAACCAATTGAAGACCGCTTGAATGTGGTTGATTTTCTGCAGCAATCTGAAGAACTGCGGGAAGCATTGGAGCATGAATTGCGGCAAATAGGCGATTTGGAACGCCTTATTTCTAAAATTGGCTTGCAAAAAGCCAATCCGAGAGAAGTAATACAGCTTAAAAGAGCTTTAATAGCCATCGCTCAACTCAAAGAACTTTGCGCTAAAACCGATAGCCCGGCTTTGCAAACCATAGCCGAACAGCTAAACCCCTGTGCTTTAATTAAAGACCGGATTGAAAAAGAAGTACAGCCCGAACCGCCCGTTCAATTAATTAAAGGCGGTGTAATGGCCGAAGGCATTAACGAAGAACTAGACCGTTTGCGTAAAATCGCCTTTGGCGGAAAAGGCTACCTCATGGAATTGCAAAAACGGGAGGCTGATGCCACCGGCATTCCATCGCTTAAAATAGCCTTTAACAACGTTTTTGGCTATTATTTAGAAGTTACGCATACCCATAAAGATAAAGTGCCTGCCGACTGGCTACGCAAACAGACGCTGGTTAATGCCGAGCGTTACATTACCCCCGAACTGAAAGAATACGAAGAACAGATTCTGGGTGCAGAGGAGAAAATTTTAGCCCTGGAAACCCGTTTATACAACGAATTGCTGTTTGGTCTGAGCGAATACATTAAACCCATTCAGCTGAATGCGCAATTGGTGGCACAGTTAGACGTATTGCTCAATTTTGCCAATATCGCCATCAAAAATTATTATGTGCGTCCGCAGATTGAAGAAAGCAATGTGCTGGATATTAAAGGCGGCCGTCATCCGGTAATAGAAAAGAATTTGCCTGTTGGCGAAGCTTATATTACCAATGATGTGTATTTGGATAGCGAAAGCCAGCAGATTATGATTATTACCGGACCCAATATGGCCGGTAAATCGGCCTTGCTGCGCCAAACTGGCTTGATTGTATTGATGGCCCAAATGGGTTGTTTTGTGCCGGCTAAAGAAGCTCAAATTGGTTTGGTAGATAAAATATTTACCCGGGTAGGGGCTTCCGATAATTTATCTTCCGGCGAATCTACTTTTATGGTAGAGATGAACGAAACTGCCAGCATCATGAATAATTTATCGGATAAGAGTTTAATCCTACTCGATGAAATTGGCCGAGGAACGAGTACTTACGATGGTATTTCTATTGCCTGGGCCATTGCCGAATACCTGCATACCCATCCATCCGCGAAAGCGAAAACTTTATTTGCCACCCACTACCACGAACTGAATGAACTCACCAACTCTTTCAGCCGAATTAAAAACTTCAATGTTTCGGTAAAAGAAGTGGGCAATAAAGTAATATTCTTGCGTAAACTGGTGCCTGGAGGTTCAGAACACAGTTTTGGTATCCATGTGGCTAAAATGGCCGGCATGCCACCCAAATTGGTGGCCCGGGCCAACGAAATTTTAAAACGCCTGGAGCAGGAGCGTACCGGCGGCGAACATATTAAAGATAGCATTAAAAAAGTACAGGCTCAGGCATACCAATTGCAAATGTTCTCGGTAGACGACCCCACGTTGGTTAAAATTCGCGATATGCTAAATAATTTGGAAGTAAATACCTTAACTCCGGTTGAAGCGTTGATGAAATTAGACGAGATCCAGCGCATCTTAAAAAATTAAAAACAATGAAACCCAAACGCGATTTCTCTTTTTGGACCCAATACAAAAGCTTTGCCACCACAGAGATTTTGATGTATGTATTAATGATTGTGGGTATCTTGCTTGGCATCCTGATATTCAGCTAAAATAAAACCTATGAAATTAAATTTAAAACGTCCGCTTGCTTTCTTCGATTTAGAAACCACCGGCGTAAACGTGGCTTCAGACCGTATTGTAGAAATTTCTATTCTTAAAGCGATGCCAGACGGTACCGAAGAAATTAAAACCATGCGTATTAATCCCGGTATGCCTATTCCTTTGGCTTCATCTTTGGTACATGGTATTTACGATGAAGATGTAAAAAACGAGCCCACTTTTAAACAGGTGGGTGAAGAGTTGGCCCGTTTCTTGGATAATTCAGACCTGGCAGGTTATAACTCTAATAAATTTGATATTCCATTATTGTTAGAAGAATTTATCCGTTCTGGGATTGATTTTGATGTCGAAAATCGCCATTTTGTAGATGTACAGAACATTTTCCACCAAATGGAACAGCGTACTTTAAGGGCGGCTTACCAGTTTTATTGTGGTAAAGAGATTAAGAATGCGCACTCTGCCGAAGCCGACATTAAAGCCACATACGAAGTCTTACTTGCCCAGATTGAGCGTTATGAAGGCAAAGAATGGGAAGACCGCCAGGGCAAGAAAAGTATTCCGGTACAAAACGATGTGGAGGCCCTTCACACCTTCACCAATATGAATAAAACCGTCGATTTTGCCGGCCGTATGGTGTTTAATGATAAAAATATCGAAGTGTTCAATTTTGGTAAACATAAAGGCCGCCCTTGCGAAGATGTATTTCAGTCTGAGCCCAGCTATTATGCCTGGATGCAACAAGGCGATTTTCCTTTATCTACCAAACGTAAACTCACCCAGCTTTGGGACCGTTGGAATGCTAAAAAAACACAAGCTAAACCTGATGCTCCAAAACCTGCAGCCGCCAAGCCTGCTTCACAGCAGGGCAGTTTAAGCTTTGGTGAGGCTAATAAACCGGCAGAACCCATCAACGACCAGCTTTTGCAGCAGTTGCAGCAGAAATTTGGGAAATAACTAAAAAGCCTCCCGATGAATCGGGAGGCTTTTTAGTTACAGTTTCTGGTTATTTCTATTCATCTGAATTCTGTTCTCGAATTATCTGAATTTAAAGAAATGATGGGGTGAAATTTCAATGGCACGTTTTAATTTGTGGAGCCACAAGATTCTGCTAAAATTAAATCAAGAAACCACCACCTAGCAAATCATTGCCTTCGTAAAAAACAGCCGATTGCCCCGGTGCCACGCCGGAAACGGCATGGTGGAAATCAATTTGTAGATCCTTGCCGTCTTGCACTACCGTGCTGAGCATGCCCGCATCTTTATAGCGTATTTTGGTTACCGCCTCAATCGGTTCCGGAATGCTGGCATATTTAACCAGATTGATATTTTTAATCCGGGCAGATTTTTGTTGTAATTCTTCTTCGGTACCCAGCATTACGGTATTGCTTTCGGGTAAAATACGGGTCACAAACATCGGCTGGCCAAAGGCCAAGCCCAAACCTCTACGTTGCCCAATGGTATAATAAGGATAACCCTGATGCTGGCCAACCACCTTGCCATTACTTAATACAAAATTGCCGGGGCCGATGCGTTCGTCCAAGTCGCTTACTTTATTACGTAAAAAAGCACGGTAATCATTATCAGGAACGAAACAAATTTCATAACTCTCTGATTTATTAGCAAGGTCTAACTGACCCATATCTACTGCCATTTGCCTGATTTCCGATTTGGCAAAACTGCCCAACGGAAAGCGGGTGCGGGCTAAATTCTCCTGAGAAACACCCCAAAGCACGTAAGATTGGTCTTTGTTTTCGTCTTTACCTTTAGAAATTACATAGCGGCCATTATCTTGCTGGCGGATATTGGCATAATGCCCTGTAGCAATAAATTCGCAATCCAGTTTATCGGCACGTTTTAATAAAGCTTCCCATTTGATGTGTGTATTGCAAAGCACGCAAGGGTTAGGTGTACGTCCGGCCAGATATTCATCCACAAAATTGTCGATTACAAAATCGCCAAACTCATTGCGGATGTCTAAGATATAATGCGGAAAACCATAAGCTACGGCCAGCGAACGGGCATCGTTGATGCTGTCTAAACTGCAGCAGCCTGTTTCTTTAGAAGAACCACCTGAGGATGCATAATCCCAGGTTTTCATGGTCAGCCCAATTACTTCATAGCCCTGCTCATGCAGCATTACCGATGCTACCGAACTGTCTACTCCGCCACTCATGGCTACCAAAATTCTCCCGTGCTTACTCATAAGGTTGCAAATATAGGCCTTTTCGCGGGCTATTTTAGGTGCTTAAAGTCAGGAATGGGTCAATTCATAGGCAGGGTTTAGTGGTGGCCCCGATTCATCGGGGCCACCACTAGTGTTCCGCGTCATTTCGAATTCCGCTGTTAAGCGGGTGAGAAATCTCAGTTTTTTAGTTTATTAATAGAAAGGTTCCTCCAAAAAAAATCATTTTTTTTAAAACCAATAATCAATCATCTTGTTATTAAATCAAAGCTTTCTTGGTATGGGGTGGTTCTTAGGAATCTGAGAATATACTCACAGAACCTGATCTGGATAATACCAGCGTAGGGATATAAAGAAAGCGCTCAAGGGTTTTGGCTTATGCCGAAGCCCTTGTTTTTTACTGATTTTTTTTGGTGGCACGAAACAATTTGTGCTACCTGCTATTTTCGAACCAATGTTTTTACTTTTTCTGAAATTGAATCTCTGACCTGATTAAATTCTTCCGGCTCCATTTCTCTGGGATCAGGAATTTGCCAGTCGATACGGTTTTTTGCCGGAACCCAAGGGCATGCATCACCGCAGCCCATGGTTACGATATAATCGTAAGTGATTTTTGGAATATCTTCCAATGATTTAGAATCATGCGTACTTAAATCATAATTCAGGTCTGCCATAGCGGCTATCGCTTTTGGATTAATCTTCCCGCTTGGGCGAGAACCGGCACTATAAGCTTCCACGGCATCGCCGCCCCATATTTTGGCAAAAGCCTGTGCCATTTGGCTGCGGTTGCTGTTTTCTATGCAAACAAAAAGAAATGTTTTTTTCATGATAATGTTTTGTTATCAGCAGGGTCTCCTTCGGAAGACCCTGCTGGGACAGGGGAATTTCATTTTTATTGTTGTTATCGGCAGGGTCTTCCGAAGGAGACCCTGCCGATACAGATCAGTTCTAAAATTTCTTTTGCTGTTTTAAAGCCCAATTCACAAATAGGATGAGTACCGGAACTTCTATTAGCGGACCGATAACGGCCGCAAATGCGGCTCCAGAATTAATGCCAAATACGGCTATCGCTACAGCTATACCCAATTCAAAATTATTACCTGCAGCGGTAAAAGCCAGCGATGTGGAGCGTTCGTAAGTAATGCCTGCTTTTTTAGAGATAAAAAATGCGGCAAAAAACATAATGGTGAAATAAATAGTTAACGGAATAGCTATACGAATAACATCCATCGGAATTTGTACAATTAGCTGGCCTTTGAGGCTAAACATCACCACGATGGTAAATAGCAGGGCAATTAAAGTAATGGGGCTAATGGCCGGCAGATATACTTTTTCAAACCATTCTTTGCCTTTGCTTTTGATCAAGACCACTCTGGACAGCCATCCCGCAAGGAAAGGAATACCCAGATAAATAAACACGCTTTCGGCCACCTGGCCGATGGTAATATTGACCTCGAAACCTTTTAAGCCAAATAGCGGAGGCAATTTGGTGATGAAAAACCAAGCATACCCGCTGTAAAACAACACCTGGAAAATGGAATTGAAAGCTACCAGTCCGGCGGCATATACACGGTCGCCTTTAGCCAAATCGTTCCATACAATAACCATGGCAATACAGCGGGCAATTCCGATTAGAATCAGCCCAGTCATGTATTCCGGATAATCTCTCAGGAAAATAATAGCCAATAAAAACATAAATAGCGGGCCGATGACCCAGTTTTGTAGTAAAGAAATGCCTAATATTTTAGTGTTTTTGAAAACACCGGGTAATTCTTCAAATTTTACCTTCGCCAGAGGCGGATACATCATCAATATCAAACCGATGGCAATGGGCACGTTTGTGCTGCCCGATTGAAAAGATTGTACAAATTCTGGTGTTTCTGGAATAAAATAACCTAAGCCAACGCCCAGCGCCATGGCCGAGAATATCCAAAGGGTAAGGTAACGGTCTAAAAAAGAGAGTTTTGGGTTCATGAATTTAAATTGTGGTGGCTAATTTCTGATAATTTAACAACATCCGGAACCGGGTGTGCAGCAGCTGTTTACTGTGTTTCCCGGTTTTTCGGCATACACACTAATGCTGGTAATTCGGGTTGCTCCATTTCTAAATTCTTCAATTTCGGCCGGGCTTAAATAGGAAGCTAAAATATCGTCGGGGATATGGATGGTTTTATCTTTTTGGATGATCCTGTTTTTGAAACCTGCCTGTTCAATGATAGAGAGATATTCGCTCTTCTGAATGGCGCCCGAAACACAACCGGCATACAGTTCTGCCACCTGTTTCCATTTATTGGGTAATTCGCCTTCTAAAACAATATCGGAAATGGAGAAATGGCCTCCAGGTTTCAATACACGATAAATTTCGCTAAAAACCTGTTTTTTATTGGGCACCAGGTTTAGTACGCAATTACTCACAATAACGTCAGCCGTATCTGAACTGATGGGCATTTCTTCAATATCGCCTTGGCGAAATTCTACATTGTGGTACTTCATTTTCTCGGCATTGGCTCTGGCCAGCTTAATCATGGCTTCGGTAAAATCCACACCAATTACTTTCCCACTTTCTCCGGCCACTCTTCGGGCAATAAAAGCATCATTTCCGGCTCCACTGCCTAAATCAACTACCACATCTCCTGCTTTAATTTGTGCAAATTCGGTGGGCAGACCACAACCCAAGCCAAGGTCGGCATCTGCTACATATCCGTCTAAAGTTTCATAATCTTCAGACATGATATTGTAAACCTCGTCTCCGCAGCAGCCGGTGGCGCCACAGCAAGATTCGGCATTTTGTGCTTTTGGCTGAGCAGCAATTTGGCTGTATTTTTCTCTAACCATGTCTTTAATTTCCTGTTCTGTTTTCATGATTTTTTGATTTTATATTGTTGTTAACAGCAGCATTTGCTGTTTTCTGTCTTCAGATTAATAAATAGTGAAGCTAATTCTCCGCTAAATTTTTCCAGCGTTTCCCAGTTGATGCAATAACAGCTGCGGGGACCTTCCACCGATCCGGATATCAGTCCTGCCTGTTTCAGTTCTTTTAAATGCTGCGATACGGTAGATTGTGCCAAAGGCAGTACTTCTACAATTTCACCGCAGATACATTCATTTTTTTTGGCCAGTACTTTCATAATGGCTATCCGTGCCGGGTGGGAGAGTGCTTTGGCAAAATTGGCCATCTCTTGGTCGCTCAGGCTGAAGTCTGCTTTTTTGTTTTGTGCCATGTTTTTAAATTATATATCGTAAATATACGATGATAAGTAAATTGAAAACAAATTTATTTTAAAATTGATCAGAAAAATAATGCATTGAGGCTAGGAGAGTAATTTTGGTCTATAAACAACAAAAGCCGAACTTTCGTTCAGCTTTTGTACTCGGAGCCCCGATTCGTATCGGGGCACGCCTTATTTCCAGTCAAAGATTTTCTATCAATCTTTCAATAAAAATTTTACTTTTTTGAGCCTTTATATATAATTCATACTGATTCGATTCCATTTTATTTAGGAATGTTTTTGTGTAAACAATTTGCCATGGCCCTTTACTTCGAGTTGCTTTTACCATCCCCGAATTATGTCGGAACAAACGTTCTTCTATATTTTGGGTGTGACCGATGTAATATCTGCCAGATTTCAGAGATTGCAGAATATAGGTTACAAATTGAGGTTCCATTATCCAGATAGATTAATGAAAACGAGAATAACTCAATGATTATCGTTTGATTTAGCCCATAAACAACAAAAGCCGAACTTTCGTTCAGCTTTTGTACTCGGAGCGGGAATCGAACCCGCACGCCTTTAAAGGGCACAGGATTTTAAGTCCTGCGTGTCTACCAGTTCCACCATCCGAGCAGATGGTTTGCAGTTTTTAACAAGTCTGCACTCGTTTTGTAGAGCATCCGGTATAAATCGGCATGTTTCTACTTTTTTACTAATTCTAAAGAGATTAATCTTTAAAAATTAAACCCTTCCACGGTGGGAAGGGATTTGGAGCGAAAGACGAGATTCGAACTCGCGACCCCGACCTTGGCAAGGTCGTGCTCTACCAACTGAGCTACTTTCGCGTTTTGGTGAATGCAAATATAGATAGAAAAGCAATTTTGGCAAGAACTTTTTTACTTTTTTTAAGATTTATGATAAAGTGCTGTTTTTCAGTACATCAGAAATTAAATCAGACTCAAAACCACGCATCTGCGCAAATTGGCTCAGCTGATATCGTCTTTTGAAAGCATCTTTTTCTTTGAGTAAAGCTGATTTTTTATCCAGAATATCTCCTAATTTTTTCAGGTATTCATCTTCATCCAGGTTGTTCAACGCTTTCTGAATCAGTTTTTGAGGTACCTGTTTGTTTTGCAAACTTTGCTTGATTTTGCGTTTCCCCCAGCCTTTGATACGAAATTTACCCTGGGCATAAGCCAGTGCAAAACGTTCTTCATTTAAAAAGTTCTCTTGTATGAGTTCAGAAATGATATTTTCTACATCTGCCTGGTATAATCCCCATTCGTACAGCTTATTCCGTATTTCCTGCTGGGCACGTTCCTGGTAGGCGCAATAATGCTGGGCCTTGGCACGTGCTTGCTGTGGGGTATAGGTTCTGCGTTTAGGCGATTCATTTTCCATATCTGTGGCTAAAATTCGCAAATAATAGCAGATTGTTAAAATTTTGATGAAATTCGTGTCGAGATGAACCATTTATTTTATCCTATAAAAGAAATTCAGGAAGCCATTGGTGCTGAAATCTTCATTCAAAATGAAGACAGGCCCATTCGGTCTTTATTGACGGATAGCCGCAGGATGAGCGACCAGGCTTACGGACTTTTCTTTGCGCTCAACCAAAGAAGAAATGGTCATGATTTTATTTCGGATGCCTACCAGGCGGGCATTCGCTCTTTTGTAATTTCTCAAACCGGTTTTAATTATGCAGCCTACCCGGATGCTAATTTCTATTTGGTAAAAGATACGCTGCAGGCTTTGCAGGATTTAGCGGCCCATCATCGTTCTAAATTCAATTATCCGGTTATTGGCATAACGGGCAGTAATGGGAAAACCATTGTAAAAGAATGGTTATTTCAATTATTATCGCCTCAATACCGCATCATCAGAAGTCCTAAAAGCTATAATTCGCAAATAGGAGTGGCCCTTTCTGTTTGGGAAATGACTGATGAGCATAACCTGGCTATTTTTGAGGCTGGTATTTCCAAACCCGGAGAAATGGCGCAATTGGCCCAGATGATTCAGCCAACCATTGGAATTTTAACGCATATCGGCGAAGCGCATGCCGAAGGGTTTAGTGATGTATCTGAAAAAATTAGGGAAAAGCTCCAATTATTTACGAATTCTGACCTGCTTATTTACGGCCAGGATTTTTTGCATGATTATGAAGGCCCCATCCCCGGAAGGGCAAAATTTACCTGGGGATATACCGCCGAAGCGGATTTAAACATCACCAGAGAGCAAGTTTTGCATCACCAAAAGGTTATCAAAGCACATTTTCAGGATTCGGATATGGC
>CAZFAE010000017.1:7709-9894 GCA_964516035.1 uncultured Sphingobacterium sp. | reverse complement strand
AAGTTTTGCATCACCAAAAGGTTATCAAAGCACATTTTCAGGATTCGGATATGGCTATTTATATTCCGTTTACCGATGCCGCATCGGTAGAAAATGCCAGCATTTGCTGGGCAGTTTTGTTGGCCATGGGTGCCGATGAAGCCTTATTGCCACAGCGTTTGGCTAATTTACAGCCGGTGCAAATGCGGTTGGAATTGAAAAAGGGCATCAACGATTGTTCTATTATCGACGATTCTTATAGCTGCGATGTTTCTTCGATGGTGATTGCCATCGATTTTTTGAATCAGCAAAAGCAGCATCAGCAACGTACTTTAATATTATCTGATATTCCGGAATCGGGTGCACAGCCTAAAATATTATATCAGCAGGTAGCCCGTATTGTAAAGCAAAAACACGTAGACCGTTTTATCGGCATTGGTCCTGAAATTAGTTCTTATGCCTCATTATTTGGGGGTTCAGCTCAGTTTTATCCCTCCACAGAAGCTTTTTTGGAAGCTTTTCCAAAAATTTTGTTTAACGATGAAGCCATCTTAATTAAAGGTGCCCGGGCTTTCGGATTTGAACGCATCAGCAAATTATTGGTTCAGAAAGTCCACGAAACAGTCCTCGAAATCAATCTAAATGCCCTGGAGCATAACCTCAACCATTATAAAGCTAAGCTCAAGCCTGGCGTAAAAATGATGGCCATGGTTAAAGCTTTTTCTTATGGCAGCGGAAGTTCAGAAATTGCCAATTTATTGCAATTCAATAAAGTAGATTATTTGGCTGTCGCTTACGCGGATGAGGGCATCGCCCTGCGCCAGGCCGGAATTACCTTACCCATTATGGTGATGAGTCCGGATGTACAAGCTATTGATGCCATTATTGCCAACCGGCTAGAACCCGAAATTTATAGCGTCCGTATATATAAAGCATTTGAATCGGCTTTAAAGCGTCACAAAATAGAAAATTATCCGGTACACCTCAAACTCGATACAGGCATGCGGCGTTTAGGTTTTATAGCCGAAGAAGTGAACGAACTCGTTACAGTAATTAAAAACACTTCAGCCATGAAGGTGCAGACTATTTTTTCGCATCTGGCTGCCGCCGAAGACCCCGCCGAAGATGCCTTCACACAATCGCAAATTGATTTGTTTAGCCAGTTATCCGGGCAAATTCAAGCAGAATTAAATTATCCCATATTGCGTCATTTGGCCAATACTTCGGGCATTAGCCGCTGGCCAAATGCCCAATTTGAAATGGTGCGTTTGGGTATTGGTTTATATGGTATTGATAAAGCTCAAACAGTAAAAAAATCGCCTCTGCAAACTGTAACGGTTTTAAAAACAAGTGTTTCGCAACTCAAAACCATCCAGCCAGGCGATACCATTGGTTATAACCGTAAGGGTGTTTTGCCGCAGGGCGGACAAATTGCTACGGTAAAAATTGGCTATGCCGACGGTTATTTGAGGGCTTTAGGCAATGGGCAGGGCCAAATGCTCATAAATGGTCAGAAAGTGCCCACCATTGGTCATATTTGCATGGATATGTGCATGCTTGATGTTAGCGGAATGCAAGTAAATGAAGGCGACGAAGTGATTGTTTTTAACGAGCAAATTAGGGTAGAAGATATTGCAAAAACCTTGAAAACCATTCCTTACGAGGTGCTTACTGGTATTTCACAGCGAGTGAAACGGATCTATTATTACGAATAAATTATAGCATATTATGAACAGAATAATTAAAGCTTTGGTCAATTATTTTGTCAAAGGATTATTGGTGGTGTTGCCCTTGGGCCTGGCTATTTATTTTATGGTTTGGGGAGTTCAGGCCATAGATGCCGCCCTAAATTTAAGTGAGTTTTTTTGGATAGACCCCAAATCGGGTAAAGCCCTTTACATACCAGGTTTGGGCTTGTTGTCTGTTTTGGTTATCATCATGCTGGCCGGCTTTTTTGTCACCAATTTCATTACCCAGCCTATTTATAGTTTTTTTGATAAATGGTTGAAGAAAATCCCCTTGTTCAGTTTTATTTTCAGCTCCATTAAAGATTTTACCGAAGCTTTTGTAGGCGATGAAAAGAAATTTAACGAGCCCGTTTTGGTTGATATTGATGAACACGGCTTGAAAAAAATCGGTTTTTTAACTCAAAAAGATTTAAAAAAGATAGATTTACCTGGCGAAGTAGCGGTTTATTTTCCGTTCT
>CAZFAE010000017.1:6258-7609 GCA_964516035.1 uncultured Sphingobacterium sp. | reverse complement strand
AAAGATTTAAAAAAGATAGATTTACCTGGCGAAGTAGCGGTTTATTTTCCGTTCTCTTATTCTTTTGCGGGTCAGTTATGCATTGTACCATCCAGCCGTGTTAAACCGCTAAAAATGAGTGCCAGCGAAGCCATGAAGCTAGTAGTTTCTGGAGGGGTAAGCCAGATTTAAATTAAAAAACTACTACCATTCTTATAGATAAAATATTGATTTTAAACGTTGCTATAGATTCGATCCTCAAATTAGCTCACTTTCAGAGAAACAACCTTAAAGATCCAAACCCTATTGCCTAAACCTTTCCAAAATAGTAGCTTTGTTTTTTCCAAAATAAGCCCATGACACCAGAAACTGAACACGTACATTGCCTAATCATCGGATCAGGTCCTGCCGGATATACCGCAGCCATTTATGCCGCCCGTGCTGATTTAAAACCTGTTTTATATACCGGAATTGTTCCCGGCGGTCAGTTAACCCAAACTACCGATGTTGAGAATTTTCCTGGTTATCCGGATGGGGTAATGGGACCGGAAATGATGGAAGATTTCCGCAAACAGGCCGAGCGTTTTGGTACCGATATTCGTTTTGGTTATGTAACTAAAGTTGATTTTTCCAAAACACCACATGAGGTAGTTGTGGATGAAACTAAAACAATATTGGCCGATACGGTTATTGTTTCTACCGGTGCTTCAGCCAAATGGTTGGGATTGGAAAGTGAGCAGAAATACAATGGTTTTGGGGTTTCTGCCTGTGCGGTTTGCGATGGTTTCTTTTTTAAAGGACAGGATGTGGCCATTGTAGGTGCCGGAGATACCGCTGCCGAAGAAGCTACTTATTTGGCTAAATTGTGTAATAAGGTGCATATGCTGGTTCGTAAGGGCGAGTTTAGAGCGTCTAAAGCGATGGTAAACCGGGTGTTGAATACGCCAAATATTGAAATTCATTATTATACCGATACCCAGGAAATTATGGGTGATGGCAAAAATGTTACGGGTGTTAGGGTAAAAAACAATCAAACTAATGCCGAAGAAATTCTTCCGGTGAGCGGATTTTTTGTGGCTATTGGCCATCATCCGAATACCGAATTGTTTAAAGATATTTTAGATATGGATGAAACGGGCTACCTAATTACCAAGCCCAACAGCACCCAAACCAATATTGAAGGTGTTTTTGCCTGCGGCGATGCTCAGGATAAGCTATGGCGCCAAGCGGTAACGGCTGCCGGAACAGGCTGTATGGCCGCTTTAGAGGCTGAGCGTTACCTGGCCGCTAAAGAACACGCCTAAACCGCTACTATTTTCCTTCTTTTTTTTAGATTTGGTTAACCTTAATTGTAATCATGACCAAATCTATT
>CAZFAE010000017.1:1548-6158 GCA_964516035.1 uncultured Sphingobacterium sp. | reverse complement strand
CGCATTAATTTAAATAAAGACTTAAATCCAGCTTATAAAGCTGAATCTTATCAATTAAGCGTTCAATCAGTCGAAATCAATATCACCGGCCGACAGGCTGGTTTGTTTTATGGTTTGCAAACTTTTTTTCAGTTGTTGCCGCCAAAAAATGGAGGTTTTGTAAACCTAGCGGGATGCCAGATTATGGATGCGCCGCGTTACAGCTATCGCGGCATGCACTTGGATGTAGGCCGGCACTTTTTCCCATTAAGTTTTATTAAAAAATACATCGATTTATTGGCGCAATACAAGCTCAATACTTTCCACTGGCATTTAACGGAAGACCAGGGCTGGCGCATCGAAATTAAAAAATATCCAAAACTGACGGAAGTGGGCGGCTATCGTGCCCAAACTCTGGTGGGTAATTATCACGACCGTTTTCCTCAATTATTTGATGGTATGCCTTACGGCGGATTTTATACTCAGGAAGAAGTGAAAGAAGTGGTGGCTTATGCCCAGAGCCGTTTTATTAACGTGATTCCGGAAATTGAGATGCCTGGCCATTCTATGGCTGCATTGGCTGCCTATCCGGAATTGGCTTGCGGAGATAATCCCGGGCCTTTTAAAGCGGCAGAAAAATGGGGCGTTTTTGAGGATGTATATTGTGCCGGTAAAGAACAGACGTTTACTTTTTTAGAAGATGTTTTAACGGAAGTGATGGCACTTTTTCCGGGAAAATACATTCATATTGGTGGCGATGAGTCGCCAAAAGCCCGCTGGAAAGTGTGTAAATATTGCCAGAAACGCATTCGTGATAACAAACTAAAAAACGAACACCATTTGCAGAGTTATTTCATTCAGCGGATGGAGAAATTTCTGAATAGTAAAGGCCGCCAAATAATTGGCTGGGATGAAATTTTGGAAGGCGGTTTAGCGCCAAATGCCACGGTAATGAGCTGGCGAAGTGCAGATGGCGGCATTATGGCCGCCAAGCAAAACCACGACGCCATTATGACGACCAGTAATTTCCTTTATTTTGACCACGCTCAAGGTAAAAGTAACCAGGAGCCGTTGAGTATTGGCGGAAACACTTCATTAGCAGAGGTGTATAGCTATAATCCCACGCCGCTTAATTTGACCCTAGCGCAGCAAAACCGCATTATTGGTGTGCAGGCTAATGTTTGGACAGAATACATGACCAATACGGCCAAAGTAGAATACATGATTTTGCCCCGTATTTATGCACTCTCTGAAATTGCTTGGACTCCATTAAACAGAAAAGACTGGACAAATTTTTCGAATATTAGAGTGGCCGAGCATTTAGGCCGTTTAGACCAAACCCAAACGCTTTACCGGGTGCCTACTGCCATTGGCGCTAAAGACACCACGTTGCTGGGCGAAAGCTTTACTTTTGAATTGAAAGCGCCGGTAAAAGGCGCCAAAATCTATTATACGCTGGATGGCTATACGCCTGATGCCACCACCAATTTGTATTCCAGTCCGTTTACGGTACCTGTTAATTTGAACGGTCAGCGAATTTTAAAAACCCGGGTAATTACTCCTTCGGGCAAACAAAGTCCGGTAAGCACCACTATTTTAAGCAATCCAACGCCTTTGCCGGCGGTAATTAATGCCAGTAATTTGCCAGGCGTAATTGCTTATTTTATTCCCGGCGATTTTGGCTTTACCAAAGAGCTGGATACCTTAAAGGCCACAGAAAAAAGCGTGGTGACTAATTTTAGCCTGGCTAAATTCAGAACTAAGGCCCGCACTTATGGCTTGCATTTCGAAGGCTTTATTCAGGTATTGGAAGATGGCGTTTATACTTTTACCACTACTTCTGACGATGGTTCTGCCTTATGGATAGACAACCAATTGGTGGTAGATAACGATGATAAACACGCTTCTTTTACTTTAAGCGGCGGTGTTAAATTGTTAAAAGGATTTCATAAATTACAGGTCAGGTATTTTCAGGCCGGCGGCGGTTCTGAATTCAGGGTATTGATGATGGGGCCAAACGGCGTCCGTTCTGAAATCCCGGCAGGATTATTAACCCATTAATTTTAGCACAAATGTGGATATTTAAAAAATACAGCTTATTAATTGTTACAACTCTTGGCTTAAGTGCTTGCGGAAACGATGAAACCGTTGAAACACTAGCTCCTAAAATTGTCCAATTGCAGGCACCAATTCGTTTTCACCGCAAAGTGGTGGAGAAACCCGGCCTTACTTTTGATGTAATGACCTGGGGCAGGGGCAAAGATTCTACTTCGGCTTTAGCCATCTTACGTTCTGATTCAACCAAACAAAAATTTAGCGCCACCAATAGCGAGATTACCGGTAAGCCGGTAGATGCCTGGGATATGGATTTAGATACGGATGGTAACCCTGAAATTGTGCTGGAGGTGCAATTGCCAAATAAGGTAACGGATTTGTATATCTACGAATTTGACAGAGCCGGTAATTCGCAAAGCATTCGCTTTCCTTCATTATCAGATAAAGCGATGGAAGGTTTCAAGGGCAAAGACAATATTTATGTAAAGGATGGCAATCTGCGTCGCGATTTTATGTACCAGGAACCTGAAAGCAAGGAAAAGCCTTATAAAAGAACTCTAGAATACAGCTTGAGAAATAATGCTTTAAACATTAGCGAGATTAAAGAAGAAACTAAAAAGTAATTTCCTAGTGGTGGCCCCGATTTATCGGGGCCACTACTAAATTCTCAATATTGTCTCTCGAATAGGAACCAGATGAAAAAAAGCACTTATCCCACCCGGTCCTCTTTGAAAGACCCGGTGGCGACTGTCATTTTTCTTCAAACTGTTTTTCCAGTCTTTCCAGATTCTCAATCATTTCACTCAATTCATTTTCTTCTCTGCTTATATAAATGCGCATGAGCCAGAAATAACAAATGAGTATCCAAGCAATGGACAGCCCCAGTCCAATAATGGTAAACCAAACTGAGGCCACAAAGAATATTTCGATAAAAAAGAGAATTAAGCCCAGGCCTAAAAACAAGGTGTAAACCCGGTATTTTTGGGTATTAAGCTGGTGGCGTTCTTGTTTATAGGTTTTTAGGTAATTAATATAAGCTTCGGGTTTATTTAAAAATCCATCGGCATGAATGCTACGGTAGCCCGATAATTGAGCGAATAACACAAATAGGCTCGAAGCCATAAAAATAAGCAGGGCCAGGTGCGTAGTCCACATCCGGAAAGGAATCATAAACCAGGCATAAGTGAGTATTGCAATGGTCAGGCTCATGATAATTACTTCCAATAGCAGTTTGCTTGCCAGTCGATTTTTAGAGCGTTTTATCTGCTTTAAAATCTCCTCCTGACTCAGCTCGGGGTCTGGTTGCTTATGCCAGATATTTTTTATCTCCTCAAAATCTTTCATATCTGTTATAAAGTTCGGTCAGTTTTTGTTTAATGCGGTGTATTTTAACCCGCAAATTGCCTTCAGAAATGCCCGATATTTCGGCAATTTCTGGATAGGGTACTTCATCTAATACCAGGGTAATAATAATCCGCTCGTTTTCTTCCAGTTTAGAAATACATTGGTAGAGTAGGGCTACCTGTTCATTTTTCTCAGAAAATTCCTCGGCCTTGGTATCAATTATAGTTTCAGTCAGTTCGTCTTTGGCCTGTCTTTTTTCTACTCTTAAATGGGATAAGCAGGTGTTTACCGCAATGCGGTAAATCCAGGTAGAAATCATAGCCTGGTTGCGGAATTTATCGAGATTTTGCCAAACCTTTAAAAAGGTTTCCTGCATTAAATCGTTCGCAGTATCATCATCTCCGGTATAACCGTAGCATAAATGGTAAATCTTTTTGGAGTTGGCCTCGAAGATTTGTTTAAAGAGCTTTTCTTTATCTACCATTTAGTTTGTATTCTGTTTTTTAGAGCTTGCTTAAAGCAGATTGTTACAACAAAACCAGTGAGGGTTTGAACCCTTATCGGTCTATTTTATGTTTTAAAGGATTATACTATCCAATTTATCAATTCCCTGTTGGTAATCAAATTGCAAGTCTTCATGCATTTTAGCTACCAATTTCCCGATTTTATCTCTTTGTCTGATAAAAATGTTTTGCAAGGCTTTATTGCTGGTTTTAAAATTTACTTTTTCTAGGTAATTGGTGCAAAACCATACTAATAATTCTACCTCGGCTTCGGGCAGCGAAATGTATTTGGCCTGCCGGCTGATGATTCTTAAAATTTTACGCAGTGATTTAGTGCAATAATAAGGAGCTTTTGGCAGTGCATCAAAATCAGGTTGTAATACTATTTTGATGCTTTCTACATAAGCCATGGGTTCATGACTGTGGAACAAAAGGTAGTTCAGTAATTCTTTATTTTCTTTTTTATAGCGCACCATACGCAGGCAGAGTTCCATCAGGTCGGTGTTTTGGAGCTGCTGGAGTTCTTTTTTCTGCTGTTGTAGACTGCTGCTTTGCATGCTTAAAATTGGTGCTGTTGAATTTTATAAAATATTGTAGTTTTACGCTGCTTATTAATTATCACATGCAAAAAAACAAACTCACCCTATTTATTTTTATTGCCCTGGTAACCGGTATCGTTGCGGGTTACTTAATCAACATCAATTGGATAGGCCAATATAACGAAGAAAT
>CAZFAE010000017.1:0-1448 GCA_964516035.1 uncultured Sphingobacterium sp. | reverse complement strand
AACGAAATTCTGCAAATTGTAGTTTTCTCTTTGTTTTTTGGTGTAGCTACGGCGGCCATTGGCGAAAAGGGTGAAATTGTAATTAAAGCCATGGATGCTTTTGCTCATGTAATTTTAAAAGTTACCGGTTATGTGATGAATTTTGCGCCATTTGCGGTGTTTGGTGCCATGACGGCCATTATTGCTAAACAAGGGTTGAGCATTTTATCTACCTACGCCATTTTTATCAGTGAATTTTATTTTGGTTTATTGGTACTTTGGGTATTGCTGATATTTATTGGCTTTACCATTCTTAAATCCCGGATTTTTCGTTTGGTAAGTGGTTTAAAAGAACCTGTTTTACTGGCTTTTAGTACAGCCAGCAGCGAAGCGGCTTATCCTAAAACCATGCTGCAATTGGAGCGTTTTGGTTGTAAGGATAAGATTGTAAGTTTTGTTTTGCCATTGGGTTATTCTTTCAATTTAGATGGCTCGATGATGTACATGACTTTTGCCTCTTTGTTTATTGCCCAGGCTTACGGTATTCATTTAGGTTTTTCTGAGCAGTTAACTATGTTGTTGATTTTGATGTTGACCAGTAAAGGTATTGCGGGGGTACCCCGTGCTTCGCTGGTGGTTATTGCGGGTACCATTGCTACGTTTAACATTCCGGAGGCAGGTTTGGCTTTATTAATAGGTATTGATCCATTATTGGATATGGGTCGTTCTGCAACCAATGTAGTGGGTAATAGTGTGGCTACTGCAGTAATTAGTAAGTGGGAAGGCGAACTAACTGACCCTAAAGATGTTTAATTAAATAAGATATGACAGACAGAGGTAAAAAGATTTTTCTGGCCATTTGTATTGCGGTGCCATTTGTGGTGTATTGCGTGTATTATTATGGGGTGATGATTAAAAATGCGCCCTATAAGTTTGCAGAAATGGAGTCTATTTCATTGCAATACGGCTTAGGCGACGATTTGGTTAACCAATTTGACAGTAAAAGCGGTGTTTATCAATACGTTAATGATAAAGATTCTGTTGTTAAAACCCAAGTTAAATTGAGTAAAGACGATTTATTATACCTACACCGCAAAGCAGTGGATTTGGGTTTCTGGAATTTTCCGGAAGATATGCGGGTAAAAGAAGGCAAGCCTGGTTTTGGCGTTGCGCCGCGTTATGTGCTGCAATACACCTATCAAAGAAAAGTCAAGCGCATTGATTTTGAGCTGAACTTTGATGGCGACCCAAAATTGAGAGATGCCGCAAAATCACTGATTGATTTGGTAAGTGAAACCATTAATGATGCGGAAGACCGGCAGCGGAGGTAGGTTTTTAGTATTTAGTAGATAGTATTTTAGTACTTAGTATTTAGACTGGATGCTTATTGTATTGTCCGTAGGGCTCCTGCGGAGAGATTTTTTATTTACCGTCATTTCGAATTGCCGGTAGGCGATGAGAAATCTCAA
>CAZFAE010000016.1:34815-36954 GCA_964516035.1 uncultured Sphingobacterium sp. | reverse complement strand
TGGTTTACCTGCTTAAATTCAAGGTAGACCCCATCGTGTTTGTACTTAATTTTATTTCTCTTTATTTCTTGTTCACCGCCTTTGAAGTTTATGCTTTGTTGTGTAACTTGCGCCACCAAAATAAAAACCCAAAAAATAGCTATTGATGGATTTTAGCCACATTTTCAAAACAAATAATATCCGATTTTTTGCGTTTATCGCTGTTTTTTCAGCATTTTTTATTTTGTCGGCCCAAGCCAATCCGGCTGCCGACACTACACAAACTCCCGCTGAGCAAGCTTATACAGAAGTTAAAAAGACTGAAAAAGCCTTTGATACCGGCGCATTCATTTTACATCACATTGCCGATGCCCACGACTTTCATTTCTGGGGAGAAGGCCAACACAGCGTAGGTTTACCTTTGCCGGTTATATTATGGACCGAAAAAGGCCTGGTTACTTTTATGTCTGGTGCTTTTCATCACGATGACGAAGGCAAGCATGTAGTAGAACAAAACGGACAACGTTTTGTAAAGCTGCATGAGAAAATTTATTACGCTTCTGCCCAGGCTAATGAGCATGGTTCTTTTGTAGAAGTGAATGCAAAACACGAATCGTTGAACGCCAAGCCACTTGATTTTTCAATTACCAAAAATGTGTTTTCGATGTTATTATCGGTAGCTATTTTATTGGTAGTGTTTATTGGGGTTGCCCGTTCGTATAGTAAACGTGCCGGTATGTCGCCAAAAGGTTTCCAATCATTAATTGAGCCCATCATTTTATTTGTTCGTGATGATATTGCCAAACCAAACCTTGGTTATAAATACGAACGTTTTATGCCGTATTTATTAACGGTGTTTTTCTTTATCTGGTTTAATAACTTGTTAGGTTTAATGCCTTTCTTCCCGGGAGGAGCCAACGTAACCGGAAATATTGCGGTAACCATGGTTTTGGCCTTTGCAACGTTTTTAATTACCGTATTTAGCGGAAATAAATATTACTGGAAGCACATTTTTATGCCTCCTGTGCCATGGTGGATGTACCCGGTAATGGTTCCGGTGGAGATAGTTGGTATTTTTACCAAGCCAATCGCCCTGATGATTCGTTTGTTTGCGAATATCACCGCAGGCCACATCCTGATGTTATCTTTAATCTGTCTGATTTTTATTTTTAAGAATCTGGCCATTGCTCCCATTGCGGTTCCATTTGCTGTGTTTATCAGCTTAATAGAATTGCTGGTAGCCTTTATCCAGGCGTTCATTTTTACCATCCTGTCTGCTTTATTTATAGGCATGGCTATTGAAGAACACCACGATCATTAATATGAATAATTTTTGTTTCACTTATATAAATCAATCAAAATGGTAGGAAGTATCGCTGCAATTGGTGCAGGTTTAGCCGCTATCGGTGCCGGATTAGGTATCGGAAGAATCGGTGGTTCAGCTATGGAAGGTATGGCTCGTCAGCCAGAAGCCGCATCAAAAATTCAAACAGCCATGTTAATTGCCGCTGCCTTCGTAGAAGCAGTAGCTTTATTCGCGGTTGTAGTTGCATTATTGGGTAACAACCCTCAGTAATTTAACTAAGTATTAATCCAGGTTTGCAGCGATTGGCTGCAGACCCGGATTAATTTGATTGTTGAAAGTAAAAAAGATTAAAAGAGATATACGATGGAATTAGTTACCCCCAGCATAGGTCTGATTGTTTGGCAAACGGTTGCCTTTTTATTATTGGTGTTCCTTTTGGGCAAATTTGCCTGGAAACCAGTAATGCAGTCTATCCACGAACGTGAGCGTTCTATTGATGATGCCCTGGAATCTGCTAAAAAAGCAAAAGAAGAAATGGCTCGTTTAACCAGTCAGAACGAAGCTTTATTAAAAGAAGCCCGTGTAGAACGTGATGCGATTTTAAAAGAAGCCAAAATTTTGAAAGACCAGATTGTTACTGATGCCAAAAAAACAGCTCAGACGGAAGGTGCTAAACTGATTGAAAAAGCCAAACAGGAAATTGATGGTCAGAAAGCAGCGGCTATGGCCGATGTTAAAAACCTGGTGGCTAGCCTTTCTTTAGATATTGCAGAAAAGGTATTGACCAAGCAATTGGAAGATCAAAAGAAACAAGAAGCCCTGGTTAGCGAATTATTAAAAGAAGTTAAGTTATA
>CAZFAE010000016.1:0-34715 GCA_964516035.1 uncultured Sphingobacterium sp. | reverse complement strand
ATCAAAAGAAACAAGAAGCCCTGGTTAGCGAATTATTAAAAGAAGTTAAGTTATAATAGTTGGGAGTTTGCAGTTTGGAGTTATAAGTTAACTTTCAACCTAAAACTTACAACCTACAACTATAAAAAAGATGTCTGAAATTCAAGTTGCATCACGGTACGCAAAATCTCTGATTGACCTAGCTAAAGAGCAAAATGCTTTAGACGAGGTTCATGCTCAGATGGTGGATTTTATTGCGGTTTGCAAGCAAAACCCAGAATTACTGGCGGTGCTTAAAAACCCAATTATCAGTTTGGATAAGAAAGCAGCCATTTTGGATGAGGTTTTTGGGAAGCGTGTACATGCCATGATTAATGCTTTTTTTAAGATTATGGTGAATAAAGGCCGTGCCGGTTTATTATCCGCTACCGCGAAGGAATTTATTAATGCGTACAACTTGTTTAAAGGGATTGTGAAAGCGAAGGTGACTTCGGCAGTGGCTTTAACTGAAGAAAATAAAAAACAAATTGTGGAAGTAGTGAAAGCTACTACCAAAGGCGAAGTGATTTTAGAAGCAAAGGTAGACCCGGCAATTATTGGCGGTTTTGTTTTGCAGGTGGGCGACAGACAGTTTGATGCCAGCATTGCCAATAAATTGAATAAACTGAAAAAGGAATTTGCGCTGTAGCATAGAGTAGCGGTAGGCGCTAAGCGCTTTCCGCTGTGCGCTATGCATAAAGGGCGAAAAACCTGAATACAATAAACCCGATTGAAGTCCCGACGAAGGTCGGGACGTAAAGCGGGACTGAAATAATAAGAAAAGAATTAATACTGATTTACAAATACGAACTCTTAAATAAAAATTATGGCAGAGGTTAGACCAGACGAAGTTTCGGCAATTTTAAGACAACAGCTTTCGGGCTTTAAATCTGAGGCAGAACTCGAAGAAGTGGGTACCGTTTTACAGGTGGGCGATGGTATTGCTCGTGTTTACGGCTTAACAAAAGTTCAATCGGGCGAGCTGGTTGAGTTTGAAAATGGCTTACAAGGCATTGTATTAAACCTGGAAGAGGATAACGTGGGTGTGGTTTTGCTGGGTGCTTCTGATGCTATTAAAGAGGGCGATACGATTAAACGTACCAAGAAAATTGCTTCGATTAATGTTGGCGATGGTATGTTGGGCCGTGTGGTAAACACTTTGGGCCAGCCTATTGATGGTAAAGGACCAATTGCGGGTACTACTTACGAAATGCCTTTGGAGCGTAAAGCGCCAGGTGTAATTTACCGTCAGCCGGTAAATGAGCCTTTGCAAACTGGTATTAAAGCGATTGATGCGATGATTCCGATTGGTCGCGGTCAGCGTGAGTTGGTTATTGGCGACAGACAGACCGGTAAAACTGCGGTTTGTATTGATACCATTATCAACCAAAAAGAATTTTACGAAGCCGGCGAACCGGTATTTTGTATATATGTGGCCATTGGCCAGAAAAACTCTACGGTAGCTCAGATTGTACGTACGCTTGAAGAAAATGGTGCTATGCCATATTCGGTAGTGGTTGCGGCTTCTGCAGCAGATCCGGCTCCTTTGCAATTCTACGCTCCGTTTGCGGGTGCTGCCATTGGCGAATTTTTTAGAGATACCGGACGTCCGGCACTGATTGTTTATGATGATTTATCTAAACAGGCAGTAGCTTACCGTGAGGTTTCGTTGTTATTAAAACGTCCTCCGGGCCGTGAGGCTTATCCTGGTGATGTGTTTTACCTGCACAGTCGTTTATTAGAGCGTGCTGCTAAAATTAACGCCAACGATGAGATTGCGAAAGCGATGAACGATTTACCTGAATCTATTAAAGGTATTGTAAAAGGCGGTGGTTCTTTAACGGCTTTGCCGATTATTGAAACCCAGGCTGGTGACGTTTCTGCTTATATTCCTACCAACGTAATTTCTATTACCGATGGTCAGATTTTCTTAGAGTCGAATTTATTTAATGCGGGTGTACGTCCGGCTATTAACGTGGGTATTTCGGTATCTCGTGTGGGTGGTAATGCGCAAATTAAATCGATGAAGAAAGTGGCGGGTACCTTGAAGTTAGACCAGGCTCAGTACCGCGAATTAGAGGCTTTCTCTAAATTTGGTTCTGATTTAGATGCAGCTACAAAAGCGGTATTGGATAAAGGTGTACGTAACGTAGAAGTTTTAAAACAAGGCCAGTTTGCACCGGTAGCGGTAGAAAAGCAAGTGGCTATTATTTACATTGGTACCAAAGGCGCTATGCGTAATGTACCGGTAAATAAGGTTAAAGAGTTTGAAGCAGAATTTTTACAGCAGCTGGAACAACGTCATCCGGAAGTTTTACAGGCACTTAAAGCCGGTAAATTTGATGATAGCTTAACCAGCGTTTTGGATACCGTTGCTAAAGAATTGACAGATAAATATTAATGGAGTTTGAAGTTGAAAGTATAAGGTTTAAAGCTTTTTACTTTTAACTTTTAACTTTCTACTCTACGAGGATGGCTAATTTAAAAGAAGTAAGAAACAGGATTGCATCGGTAAGCTCTACACAGCAAATTACCAAGGCCATGAAAATGGTTTCGGCGGCTAAGTTAAAGCGTGCTACTAATGCCATTATTGCTTTGCGCCCCTACGCCAATAAGCTGAAGGAATTGCTGGCTAATCTTTCTGCCAGTATGGAAGATTCGGCTTCGCCTTTTACGGCCGAGCGTGAGCCTAAAAAAGTATTGATTGTTGCTGTTTCTTCTAACCGTGGTTTGGCCGGTGCGTTTAATATGAACGTAATTAAAACGGTTAACCAATTAATTTCTGGTACTTATGCTGCACAATATGCTGCTGGTAATGTAAGTATTGTGGCTATTGGCAAAAAGACACAGGATTTTTACGAGAAACGCAAATACAATGTAATTGGCAACAATAACGATTTGTTTCAGAACCTAACCTTCGAAAATACTTCTAAAATTACGGAAGCCATTATGGAAGGTTTTGTGAATGGCGATTTTGACCGTGTGGAATTGGTGTACAACCAGTTTAAAAATGCAGCGGTTCAAATCTTAACCACTGAACAATTGCTGCCGGTACCCAAAGCTATTGCTGTGGTAGAAAACACCCAGCAGGCTGATTATATTTTAGAACCTTCGCAGGAAGAAATTGTAGAATCTTTGATTCCGAAATCTATTAAAACAACTTTATACAAAGCGGTATTAGATTCTCATGCTTCTGAGCATGGTGCCCGCATGACGGCGATGGATAAAGCCACAGAAAATGCCGGCGATTTGTTAAAAGCCTTGAAATTATCGTACAACCAGGCCCGTCAGGCGGCCATTACTACCGAATTAACGGAGATTGTAAGTGGTGCGGCTGCTTTATCAAACGGATAAGTTTTTATTACTGATATTAAAAAGCCCCCCGATTTATCGGGGGGCTTTTTTGTTTTCCGTCATTTCGAACGGAGAGAGAAATCTCTCTTGGTTCGTGTCCACACGAACCAAGGCTTAGAATCCCCAATTATTTGGGGTTAGAAATCTCTCTTGGTTTGTGTTCAAGGAATCCTAGGGAGAAGACACGAACCAAGAAGAGGATTTACATCGCTATACTTTTAGGGTCTTGTGAAATAGAAAGTATAACTTATAGTTTGACCATTTACAACTTGTTCAGTCGTACATATCAAGTTATGGGCATCTAATTGATTAATGACATAATTTTCTTTAGTAAAACTTATTCCTCCTATTTGCAAAATGGTGTCATTTTCCAGTAAGGTCCATTTGGTAGGTAATGCTTCACCTGTATCTTTCCAGGTTAAATTGCCATCTGCTTTAAAATCTCCATAAGCATCTTCGGGCATCATGGTAAATATTTCTTGTGCTCCGGGCGGATTCTGTGTGCCATATTTTACATAAGTCCATTTGCCAATAATGCGGTCTTTAATGGGTATTATTTTGTCTTTTTTACAAGCCCAAAAACCTATGCTGCTTAATATAAAAGCAGCTAATACTATTCTTTTCATGATTTTAATTTTTGAGAAGAGAACACAATACAGTTTAAAATGGTTTTGTTCTGGCTGTGTTTTTCCGACGAATGGTAGTAAATAGCCGACGGATGGATTAGATTTTGATGAAAAAGGCTTTACTTCTTCTTAGATTCTTTCTTCTTCGGTACTTTGGCCCCTTCCTGCCGGGCTTCAGATAAGCCAATGGCTATGGCTTGCTTAGGGTTAGTCACTTTTTGTCCGCTGCTGCTTTTGAGCTTGTCCTGCTTCATTTCATGCATAGTTATTTGAACCTTCTCTTGTGCTTTTTTGGAGTATTGGGCCATGATTTTTCTTTATAAAACCATCTGGGTCTAATAAAGTTTGATTTAATGGTTTTGACTGCTCACAATTACGAAAAGATTTATAATTTTGAGCTTCAAATTATAGATATGGCAAACACAGATAAATCTTCAGCTCCATTACAAAATAATAATGCAAACGAAACCAGTCACTACAAACTGATGACTGTGGGTATTGTGATTGGCTTGGCCGGTGTTTTTGGTCGTTTTGTACAAGATTCTAGCCTTGCAAGCGGTATTGCCAATGTTTTATTGCTTATCGGTTCTGTGGTAAGCATTAAAGCCGTATTGAATATCCTTAAATAATTTTCTTCGATTAGTTGATTTGACGATTAGTTGATGTGTTGATAAACATATTTAATTAACTCATTACCTAATCAACACATTAACACATCATTATTTCGGCTTATATTTAGAAGCTCTAAGAATTTTTTGGGCATCTGGTTCGGCCATTAACTGCGCTAAACTGAGTTCCGGATTTTTATCCATGTATTTTCTCACAATTTGCCAGCCTATCCAAACACCCAGTTTCGGTGCCGATTCATTCCCATCGCCCAAGCCCGGCGTAAAAGGCGCTTCAGCCAAAAATTTCTGAATTTTGAGGTAATCGGTTTCGTACAACAGGCTTTCATCCAAAAAATAAGCCCAAATATCTGCTTCATGCTCAGCACACCAGGCTTCCTGTTTGCCGGTAAATCCAATTTTAGTAGAATCTGCCAAATCTGGCATAAAACTATCCATCAGGTATAAAATCTTACCGTTGTACACCATTTTATCCAGCAGAGAGCGGTCTGCATCCCTTTCGGGGAATAAATCTTCACGGATAAAAGTTTCCAGCACTCTCGGGCGGATATTCTCGGGCGTAAACCTGCGTGAAATATATTGCGGAATGCTTTGCACCAGGGCCGGATAAAATTTAGAATCGGCACCCAAAAACATATCCAGGCCAATGCCAATATAATCGTCTCCAATGGGCGTTTGCACGGCAAAACCCGAAAGGAAAGAAATAACACGAGGCAGTTTTTGTTTCGGAAAGTAAAAGCGAATGCGTTTGAAAGCATCAGTTAACTCTTCTTCCTGCTTTTTTAAATCCGGGAATTTGCTTTTTACTTCGGCAGCCAGCGCCTCGTAATCTTTATTTGCTAATACGCTTTTCAGATTTGTGTAATAAGCCGTATCCGCTGTTGATCCTACGCCCAGCATACTTTCCATATAATCGGTATAAAACCAGCCATATTGCTTTTGTAATTCCGGAACAAAAATTGCCAAGTTATTGGACTCAAATTTTGCCATCTCCTGATCAAAGCGTTCAATTTTTATCTCCAGCTTAATCTGGCTCAAATCCGGTTCTTTTTTATCAGAACAAGAAAACAGGCAAACGATCAATAAAAGGGAAAAGAATACTTTACAGGATTTCATCTTTCGAAATTAATAAAATGATTGATGATTCCCCTCCTTCGGAGGGGTGTCCGTAGGACGGGGTGGGTGATAATTAATATGCAGTTATTTCGAAAAATTAAAGTAATTGTTTTTAAATGTTTTTCTTTTCACTTTTTCCTTGATGAAAATTGAACAAAACCGAGCAGGGCGAGCTCATGAACTCCGTTAAAAACAATATAATGGTGAATAAAATCAAGACAGAACGATGCTTCCACCCACAAAGCCCACACATGGCCTGCCGTTCTGTCTAGCCCCGGGCTCTTAAACCTAAGTGTTTTTGTTGGTCAATATCTTTTGAAAGCTCCTAGCCGAGATAAGTTTATAATCTCTAACTTTACACAGCATGAAAATCGCCTTAGCACAGCTCAATTACCATATCGGTAATATCGAATCCAATACCCAAAAAATATTGGAAACCATTAACCAGGCCCGTGCCCAAGGTGCCGACCTGGTGGTATTTGCCGAGCTGGCCATTTGCGGCTATCCGCCCCGTGATTTACTCGAATTTCCTGAATTCATCAGCCAATGCGAACAGGCTGTTCAACAAATTGCCAAACAGTGTAACGATATCGCCTGCATCATCGGTTTACCAACTGTAAACCCCAAAATTAAAGGCAAAGACTTATATAATTCTGCTTATTTTATCGAAAAAGGGGTCGTAAAACTCCAGATAAATAAAGCCCTTTTGCCTAATTACGATGTGTTCGACGAATACCGTTATTTCGAACCTTCGCGGCAAACGCAATGCATCCAGTTTAAAGGCCATAAAATAGCTTTGACCATTTGCGAAGATTTGTGGAACGTAAACGATAATCCGCTCTATGTGGCCGAGCCCATGGAGCAATTGAGTCGGGAAAATCCCGATCTGATGATTAGCATTGCCGCTTCGCCGTTTGCGTACAACCACGATGACGAACGACTGCAGGTGCTGGGCGATAATTGCCGGAAATATCAATTGCCGCTCCTTTACCTCAACCAGGTGGGTGCCCAAACCGAAATTATTTTCGATGGCGGTTCATTGGCTTTTAACGAAAAAGGAGAGGTGCTCGATGAATTTGCTTACTTCACAGAAGAAGTCCGCATTTACGAATTCAAGGATAAAAAAATACAGGGTTTTAGCCCAAAACCTTTTCCACGACAATCGGATGTGGAGCAAATACACCAGGCATTAATTTTGGGTATCAAAGATTATTTCCAAAAATCTGCTTTCAAACAAGCCATTTTAGGGCTTTCGGGTGGTATAGATTCGGCCCTTGTTTGCGCCTTAGCGGCGGAAGCTTTGGGTCCGGAGAATGTAATGGCCGTGTTGATGCCTTCAGAATTCTCCAGCGACCATTCTATTGCCGATGCACTAGAATTAGTTAAAAACCTGGGCTGCAAGCACGAAATTATTCCGATAAAACCAGCAGCTGCTGCTTTTGGCGATATGCTGAAACCGGTTTTTAAAGATTTGCCTTTCAATATTGCCGAAGAAAATATTCAATCACGCAGCCGTGCCGTGGTGGTAATGGCCATGTCCAATAAATTCGGCTACATTTTGCTCAATACCTCCAATAAAAGCGAATGTGCCGTGGGTTACGGTACTTTATACGGCGATATGGCTGGCGCTATTGGTGTTTTGGGCGATGTTTACAAAACGCAGGTCTACCAATTGGCCCATTATATCAATCGCGAAAGCGAAATTATTCCGCAAAACAGTATTATTAAACCGCCTTCGGCAGAATTACGCCCCGGACAAAAAGATTCTGATTCTTTACCCGATTACGATTTGCTCGATAAATTGTTGTTCCAGTTTATTGAAATGAAACAAAGTCCTGCCGATTTAATAGCACAGGGATTTGAAGAAGCTACGGTTCGCAAAATAATTAAAATGGTTAACCAGGCAGAATTTAAGCGTTTTCAAACGCCACCCATTTTGCGGGTTTCGCCCAAAGCCTTCGGTTCTGGGAGAAGAATGCCTATTGTAGGGAAGTATTTATCTTAGGTTTTAAATGCTCCCCTAAAATTAGGGGAGCTGTTTCGACTTAAGTCGGAACTGAGGGGTTGATTAAACCTCCCCGTCCTTCGGACACCCCTCCTTATTTAAGGAGGGGAATTGTCGTCATTTCGAACGAAGAGAGAAATCTCAATAATTCAAAGCGTATCAGATTTTTCATCCCGCAAGGCGTTCCGCTAATTGGCGGAACGAAATGACGATAAGGTTTATTTCCCTGCTTTCCCTATCGCCTCATAAACCACATCCTGAATTCTGGACCTGATTCTCAAATTAGTTAAGGTATCTGTTACTTTGGGATAAGTGCGGTTGGATAGGAAAATATAAATCAAATCATTTGCAGGGTCGGCCCAAACGCAGGTGCCGGTATAACCCGTATGTCCAAACGTTTCGGGCGAAGCCCATTTGGATGGATATTGTTTGCTGCTATCCGGGTCCCGGCGGTCGAAACCCAAACCCCGACGGCTTACGTCCGATTGGCGGGCAGTAAACAACTCAACTGTAGCCGGCTTGAAATAGCGTGTACCGCCATACGTTCCCTTGTTAAGCAGCATCTGATAGAAGATGGCCAAATCATTCGTGCTGGCAAATAAACCGGCATGCCCTGCTACACCGCCCAGCATGGCAGCGCCCTGGTCGTGTACATCACCCTGCAAAGTGGTTTTTCTGAAAATGGCATCTTCTTCGGTCGGGATAATTCGTTCGGCCGCAAAACGGCTATTGGGTGTATATCCGGCGGTTTGCATGCCCAAAGGGCGATAAAATTGGTCAAGCACGTATTGGTCCAGCGGTTTTTCGCTCAGCGTTTCTATAATTTCTTTCATTACGTACATGCTCAAATCGCTGTAAACATAACGCCCTCGGCTTTGTAAGGGCGAACGAAGCATTTGCGGCCACATTACTTCTGCATAATAATTGTTGCGCAGGTAATAGTTGTTGGCCACCCGGGTATCAAATGCAGGATCGGGTTCCCGGCAATAGTCTGTTGGCACCAGTTTTTGGTAAAATGGAATGAAAGGAATAAAACCGGCTTGGTGCAACATTACCTCTCGGACTTTGATGCTTGATTTATCGGTATTAGTAGTTCTGCCTATATAAGTGGACAGCTCGGCTTCCAAATCTAATTTCCCATTTTCTACCAAACGCATTGCCGCAGGTGTAGTGGCGGTAGTTTTGGTAATAGAAGCTACATCGTAAATATCGTCAATACGGGTATTTCTGCCCGACTGATAAGTGGGTTTTCCGTATGCTTTATGATAAATTACCTGTCCGTTTTTTATCACCATTACCACCGCACTCGGTGTGGCTTTGGCCCGTATGGCTTCGGTGGCAATGGCATCAATACCGATTAAATCGGCGCTGTTTAAATCTACTGCCTCGGGAACTGAATAGCTTAAGCGGGTTTTTCGGGTTCGGTAACCAGAACCAGCACATAAGTTTTCGCCATAATCGGCTTTCAGGTAATTATCAATAGCAAAGCCACCAAAAATAGCCTGGGCCGAAAAGGCTGCGCTTTCGGGCGTATGTTTTTCGCACCAAATAATGGGCGATTGTATTTTATCCAGTTTTATTAGGCTTCGGGCATCCCCGAAAAGGGCAATTACGACTTGTTTTTGTTTTTCCGCTTTGCGGATAAAATTCATGACCCGCTGGTCGAAAATTGAAATATCAGAAACTTCGAGAATGAGCGTTTGGTAAAATTTTAAATCGTCGAGCAAGGCATCCAGCGAAGAAGTACTGGCGTAATAGTTGCCATTAAAATGGTCTACCTTTTGGTATTTATTGGCCAGGCTATCGAAAACTACGCTATGGCTAAAGCCCAAATCAATGCAGGCTATTTTTTGTTCGAGATTGGTCAGGGGCAAAATTCCTTCGGCATTGTTGAGCACCACGGTCGTTTTTTCGGCCGCTTTCAACTCAGTCAGCCAGCTTAAATTGGCTTCGTGAGTTTGTGCAAAGCTACCGGCCATCCCCGAAAGGGAAAGCCAGCAGCATAAAAATAGTTTATTGCTGATAAACTTTTTCGCCATTGAGGTAAGTGCTCAAAACCTTGGTTTTAATTAAATCGGCAGGGGCTGCTTTCATAATATCCTGGTCCAGGATAATAAAATCGGCAAATTTGCCTACTTCCAAACTGCCTTTTTCTTTCTCTTCAAAATTGCCTTTAGCCGCCCAAATGGTCATGCCGCGTAAAGTTTCCTCCCGGGATAAAGCATTTTCAGTCTGGAAACCTTTTTCGGGCCATCCTTTGGCATCTTTACGCACCACTGCTGCATAAAACGTAAGCATCGGGTTGATGTTTTCTACCGGAAAATCGGTGCCTAAAACCAGCCAGCCGTTTTGCTGCAATAATTGCTGATAAGCATAAGCACCTTTTACCCTTTCGGCGCCTAAACGGTCGGCTGCCCAATACATATCAGACGTGCCATGGGTAGGTTGCACAGAAGGTACCACGCTGTTTTCTCCAAAAAGTTTAAAATCTGCAGGGTCCAATACCTGAGCATGTTCAATGCGCCAGCGGCGGTCGTTTTTTCCTTTCAATACTTTAGCGTAAATGTTTAATATTTCGCGGTTGGCCGAATCGCCAATGGCATGGGTACACATTTGAAAACCTTTGTCGGCAATTTGCTGTGCAATGCTTGCAAAATGAGTTTTATCACTTAACAGGAAGCCGGAAGTGCCGGGTTTATCGCTATAGGGGTGTAATAAGCATGCTCCCCGAGAACCTAAAGCGCCATCGGCATATACTTTAAATGAACTTACGTTTAAGCGCTCTGTTTTAAAAGCGCCGTTTTTAAACAGGTAATCGTAGTTGGCTTTTTTATCAGAAAGCATCACAAACAAGCGCATTTTTAAAGCATTTTGCTTTTGTAATTCGTCAATTACCGAAATCATCGGAAAATCTAAACCGCAATCTACCACGCTGGTTAGGCCAACGGCGAAGCAGTTTTTCTGTGCATCGAGCAATGATTCGTTGAGTTGTTTTTCGCTGGGGGCAGGTATTTTGCTTGAAACTAAATCTACCGCATTGTCTATCAATACTCCGGTTAACCGACCATTGGAGGTTTGAATTTCTCCACCGGTTAGTTTTTGTCCGGCTTTAATGCCGGCCAAATCCAAGGCTTTTTGGTTGGCTACTGAGGCATGCCCATCTACCCGGCCCAGTAAAACCGGGCGGTCGGGAAATAATTCGTTGAGTTCTGCATTGGTGGGGAAGTTCTGATCTGCCCAGTCGTTTTGGTCCCAGCCACGGCCCTGAATCCAGCCTTCGGGATTTTCTTTGGCAAAGACTTTTACTTTTTCTACTATTTCGGCCCAGCTTTGGGTGCCAACTAAATCTACGGTTTGCAAACCTTGTCCGTAACCCAAAAAGTGGGCATGTCCATCAATAAATCCCGGATAAACGGCTTTTCCGGCCGCATCTACACTTTCTTTGGCTTCAAATTCTTTTTGTAAATCGGCTGTTTTGCCAATGGCGATAATTTTTCCATCTTTTACTGCCAAAGCTTCAGCTTGGCTGAATAAGCTGTCTACGGTATAAATTTGCGCATTGTACACCAATAAATCGGCTTGTTTTTGAGTAGAGCAGGCCATTAAAAAGGAGATGGCAGTCAGGAATAAGATTTTTTTCATGTTGGAATTGCTTTGGAACCTTAAATATAGGAATTGCGGATTTGAAAACGGGTATTTTATCGCCGATGCGCTTTTTTGCGCAAGGCAAATGGTAAAATTTTAGCTATTTTCGTGACAAATTATGTCTGATATCATTCAACTTTTACCCGATTCGGTAGCGAACCAGATTGCAGCAGGTGAGGTAGTGCAGCGACCGGCTTCTGCGGTTAAAGAACTGATTGAAAATGCCATCGATTCTGGTGCCGACCACATTCAGCTGATTATTAAAGATGCCGGAAAATCATTAATTCAAATTATTGATAATGGCTGTGGCATGAGCGAAACTGATGCCCGCATGTGCTTTGAGCGCCACGCCACTTCTAAAATCAGAAAAGCCGAAGATTTATTTGCCATCCGCACGATGGGTTTTAGGGGCGAGGCCATGGCTTCTATTGCAGCTATTGCCCAGGTAGAAATGAAAACCCGCCGGATTGAAGATGAACTGGGCACACTGATTAGGGTTGAAGGCTCTGAAGTAATTAGTCAGGAAGCTACGGCTTGCCCTGCCGGTACCAGCACCAGCGTAAAAAACTTATTTTACAATACCCCGGCTCGCCGCAATTTTCTGAAAGGTAATTCGGTAGAGCTGCGACATATTATTGATGAATTTCAGCGGGTGGCTTTGGCGCATCCGGAGATTTTCTTTTCACTGCATCATGATGGGAGCGAGGTGTTTCATTTGCCTTCGGCCAGTTTAAAACAACGTATCATTCACCTTTTCGGGAATGGGTACAATCAGAAACTGGTTCCGGTAGAAGAAGAAACCACGATTATTAATTTAAAGGGTTATGTGGGCAAGCCCGAGTTTGCCAAAAAAACCCGTGGCGAGCAGTTTTTCTTTGTTAATAAACGATTTATTAAAGATCCATACCTCAACCATGCCGTGCTTTCGGCATTTGAAGAGGTGTTAACCAAAGATAGTTTCCCGCTGTATGTGTTATTTATTGAGATAGATCCGGCACAAATAGATATCAATGTGCATCCCACCAAAACGGAAATCAAATTTCAGGATGAAAAAGCGATGTATGCCATTATCCGCTCTGCGGTAAAACGTTCTTTGGGCCGTTATAATATTGCGCCTACGCTTGATTTTAATCAGGAAACCGGCTTTAGCCAGATGATTACGCAGCAGGCGCCCGAAGATATTGTACATCCTAAAATTAATTTCAATCCAAATTTCAATCCATTTGAAACCCAGGATAGGGAACGCGAAATCCCATTTTTACGCAACCTGGGCCAAACTAAAGAAAAAGTAGACCGTAACTGGGCTTCTTTGTATGAAGTGGGCCAGCAGGTAAATGCCGTACCGCAGGAAATTAATTTTGAATCGGATACTAACATTAAGCCGGAAAATCAGCCGATGCCCAAAACCGGGGAGAAGCAGATTTTTCAATTACATCAGCGATTTATTCTTTCGGCCATCAAATCGGGTTTTATGCTGATAGACCAGCAGGCGGCCCACGAACGTATTTTATACGAACGTTTTTTAGAACAATTGGAAAAACGCCAGGGCGTTTGCCAGCAAAGTCTGTTTCCGCAAACGGTGAGTTTAAGTGCAAGCGATTTTGAACTGGTAAAAGAATTGCTGCCAGATATTCAATCTTTAGGATTTCAAATCAGGGAGTTTGATAAAAATACCTTTGTGGTAGAAGGTATTCCGGCAGAAATTACCACCAATGCCAGCGAAGTAGAAATGCTCGAACACCTGATAGAAGGCTTTAAAAACAATCAGTCGGGATTAAAATTGAACAAGCGGGATAATTTAGCCCGTACCCTGGCCAGAAATTCGGCAGTAAAAGCCGGCACGGTGCTTTTGCCCGAAGAAATGAATGTGATGATTGATGAATTATTTGCCTGTCAGCTGCCCAATGTTTCTTTAAGTGCTAAACCCATTATTATTACCTTTAGTCTGGAAGAATTAATCCAGAAATTCGAAAAATAAAAGAATTAGCCCATGCGAATGCCCTTATCCAATACGCCGCCGGTTGTAAAAAATTTACTGATTATCAATATCATTTTTTACATCGCTACTTTACTTTTTAACGGTGGCGGCACTTATCCTTTGGTAGAATATTTGGGTGTTTTCTATTTCGATTCGCCCAATTTTAAAATCTGGCAGGTAATTACTTATATGTTTATGCATAGCCCGGTTAGCTTTGCGCATATATTGTTTAATATGTTCGCCCTGTTTACTTTTGGCTCTACGCTAGAGCAAACCCTGGGCTCAAAACGCTTTTTAAACTTTTATTTGATTACCGGATTAGGTGCTTTGGTTTTGCAAATGGCAGTGCAAGCCATAGAGGTTTATTTAATTGCGGGCAGCATTACTATTGATGTGGCCACTTACAGCTCTGCCAATCCGGAGCATTTGCGCACTTTGCAGGAAATTTATTACGGCCCCATGGTGGGTGCTTCTGGCGCAATTTTTGGCTTGCTGATTGCTTTCGGTATGTTATATCCCAATGCAGAATTGTTTATCATGTTTATACCCATGCCGGTAAAAGCCAAATACATTATTCCGGTTTATATTTTGCTAGAATTGTTTTTAGGAATAGGCCAGTTTAGCGGCGATTCGGTGGCGCATTTTGCACACCTTGGCGGCGCATTATTTGGTTTTATTTTATTGAAAGCCTGGCGCATTCGCCGGCCCTGGGATTTATATTAAACCCGGCTTTTTATAACGAAGCCTAAAAAAATGAGGAGAACTCAACCACATTTAAGTTTTGTAAGTAAGTTTCTGCTGGCTGTAAATGCAGTAGCGGTACTCCTCTTGCTGCTGGCTTATTTGGCGCCTTTTGTTAATCCGGCCAGTTTTTGGCCCATCGCCTTTTTTGGCCTGGCCTACCCCTTTGTTCTATTGCTCAACTTTTTGCTGGCCATATTCTGGCTGTTCCGTAAACCTTTTTATGCCCTGCCATCCATTATCGTTATTTTATTGGGATGGAAATTCCTGACAAGTTTTATCGGCTTTCGCGAATCTACCGCCATTGAAGTGCCCAAGTCATCACCCGAATTTATTCGGGTGATGACCTACAACGTACATAGTTTTAAAGAATTTGGTGCCCAGAACGAGGCTGCCATAAAAAATCAAATCCTGAATATTATTCGCAAAGAACAACCCGATGTAATATGTTTTCAGGAGTTTTTTACACGCAAAAAAGGCAGCTATAATTTCAAAAAACTCATCAAAGAAATTCTGCAAACCGAATACCTGTATTTTGAGCCCAGCACAGATAATGGTTACGAAGCCATCGGCTTGGCCATATTCTCTAAATTCCCGATAAAGAAAAAAGGAGGGATACGTTTTGATGAACGCAAGCGTGGCAACGAAGCCATTTATGCCGACATCAAGTATCGGAATCAAATTTTCAGGATTTACAACGTCCATTTTCAATCTATCCGCTTTCAGCCCGAAGATTATGAATACCTAAACCAGGTAAAAAGCGAAATTAATGCTGATGTAAGTTCTACCCGCAGAATTGGCAGCCGCTTAAAAAGGGCATTTATTAAGCGGAGCATGCAGGTAAAATTGGTTAAAGAACATACCCAAACTTGCGCAACACCTTACGTTATTGCCGGCGATTTTAATGATACCCCAATTTCTTATGCGGTAAATACTATTTCTGCGGGTTTGGTAAACGCTTTCCGCGAAAAAGGCAGCGGCCTCGGCATAACCTATAATGGAGCTTTCCCCAACTTCCAAATCGATTATATTTTGGCTACGCCCGATTTTGGTGTGAAAAATTATCGCATTATCAATAAAAAACTATCCGATCATTATGCCGTTCGGGCAGATTTAGAGCTTAAACCATAAGATTTTTTTAAGTTTGTGATCTATGGATACCCAATTGCAAGTTTACAATACCCTTAGCCGGAAGAAAGAAGCCTTTGAACCTATTAATCCGCCATTGGTGGGTATGTATGTTTGCGGGCCAACCGTTTACAGTGATGTGCATTTGGGTAATTGCCGCACTTTTGTATCTTTCGATTTAATTTATCGCTATTTGCTGCACTTAGGTTATAAAGTGCGTTATGTGCGCAATATTACCGATGCCGGCCATTTGGAAGGCGACCGTGATGAAGGCGAAGATAAATTCACTAAAAAAGCCAAGTTAGAGCAATTAGAGCCTATGGAAATTGTTCAGCGTTATACGCTGGGTTTCCACCAAGTGCTTCAGCTGTTTAACACCTTACCGCCAAATATTGAACCTACCGCTACCGGACACATTGCCGAGCAGATAGAAATGGTAAAAGAAATTTTGGCCAGTGGCTTGGCTTATGAAGTAAACGGCACCGTTTATTTTGATGTAGAACAATACAGTAAAACAAATAATTATACCATCTTAACCAACCGCCAGTTGGAAGATTTACTGGCCAATACCCGCGAATTAGGCGGACAGGATGATAAAAAAGGCCGTTTAGATTTTGCTTTATGGATTAAAGCCAAACCAGAACATCTCATGCGCTGGCCATCGCCATGGGGCTGGGGTTTTCCGGGTTGGCATATCGAATGCTCGGCCATGAGTAAAAAATATTTAGGCGATACTTTTGATATACACGGCGGCGGTCTCGATTTAGCAGCTACACACCATACCAACGAAATTGCCCAGTCGCAGGCTTGTAACCACAGCCAGCCGGCTAAATACTGGATGCATACCAATATGCTGACCGTAAACGGCACTCGCATGTCTAAAAGTGCAGGCAATGGTTTCCTTCCGGGAGAATTGTTTAGCGGAAACCATCCGCTATTAAACCGGGCTTATTCGCCCATGACGGTTCGTTTTTTTATGCTGCAGGCTCATTATCGCAGCACGCTTGATTTTTCTAACGAAGCGCTTGAGGCTTCAGATAAAGGCTTTAAGCGTTTAATGAATGCGGTAAACCTACTTGATAAACTAAAAGCTTCGGCCAATTCCGATGCAGATATTGCCGGCTTAAAGCAACGTGGCTATGCTGCCATGAACGATGATTTTAATAGCCCGATTCTGATTGCAGAATTGTTTGAAGCGGTGAAAATTATCAACAGTGTTTACGATGGTAAAACCCAAATTAATGCGGCTGATTTGGCAGCACTCAAACAGTTTGTAGAACAGATGGTTTTTGATGTTTTGGGTTTAAAATCAGAAGCTGGCGAAAGCGACGATTTAAGTCCGTTGATGGATTTAGTGATACAGCTGCGTAACGAAGCCAAAAGCAAACAGGATTACGCTACTTCCGATCAAATCAGAATGGCGCTGCAAACTGCAGGCATTCAATTAAAAGACGGTAAAGAAGGCACCACCTGGACTAAAATTTAGTCTGTTTGCTACGTTATCATTGGTGTATTCCAGTTGACCTTATGAGAAGAATTATACTATACACTTGTCTGTTATTTGTTTTGCCAAGCGATTTTGCTCATGCGCAGCAAGCCGACGGTAAAATCAATTCTTTATTATCTGCCGAGAATTATTTTTCTGCCATGGTGAAAATGAAAGGGCTTAAAAAAGCTTTTTTAATGGTAAGTGATGAAGAAACAATCATATTCCGTCCTGGACCTGTAAAAGCTAAAGCTTATTTCGAAAAACAAGAAGATGGTAAAGGCTATCCCTTATCCTGGCGGCCATCAATGGCCCGGATTTCTAAAAGCGGCGATTGGGGTTTTACAAGCGGTGCGTTTAATCTTCAGCCAAATGCTACCGATAGTGCTGGCCACTTCGGGCAATACCTGTCTGTTTGGAAAGTGAACGATAAAGGGATATGGAAACTGGCGCTTGATTTAGGGATTGAGCATCCAGAAATTAAAAAAGAAAATACTGCAGATTTTAAAGAGCCTAAAAATGCCGTTTACTTTCGTCAGGCATCTGCTAAGCGATTGGCGCAAAGAGAAGATGTGGTTTTAATTAACGACCGGCTTTTTAGTACTACACTTGCTAATCAGGGATTGAAAGCTTACCGTGAATTTTTGGCTGATCGGTCTCGCTTACTTTTTCCGGGACACGAACCTATTATCGGTAAAGAAAACATCCTGAATTTTTGGGCGAAAAATCCTTTTCAAATTATCAGTACGCCATTACTTGCAGATCGTTCTTTAAGCGGCGATTGGGCTTATACTCAAGGCCAAGCCACGCTAAATATCAACGCTCAGGCTCAATCCTTTTATTATGTGAGGATATGGGAATTGCAGCAGGGGTTTAATTGGAATTTAGTACTCGAAATTTTTGTTCCTGCCAGCAAATAGCAATTAATCTTTGTAGATAAACACTTCAATCTTACCATCCCGGGTTACTGTTCCGCGATACATGCCCTCGGTATTGAAAGGCATCGCCGCATGGCCATCTTTATCTAAAGCAATTAAGCCGCCATCGCCGCCCAAGGCAGGTACTTTTTTAAAGATGAGCTCATCGGTTGCTTCTTTAACAGAAAGACCTTTATAGGCCATTAACGCAGCCACTTCATGAGCCACCACATTGCGAATAAAAAATTCGCCCCAGCCAGTGCATGAAATACCTACCAGGCTATTGGCATAAGTGCCCACGCCGATAAGTGGTGCATCGCCTACTCGGCCATATTTTTTATTGGTCATGCCGCCGGTAGAGGTGGCTGCCGCTAAGTTTCCCTGCAAATCCAAAGCAACGGCACCAACAGTACCGAACTTATTATCCTTATTTTCAATGCCCAATAAAGCCCCTTTTTTGTTTTTTTGTTCTGCTTCTTCTTTTAATATGCGCTGCAATGCATCCCAGCGGTTTTGTGTTTTAAAATAAGAGGGGTCTACTATTTCTAAACCTAATTCTTGGGCAAATTGTTCTGCACCTGGTCCGGCCATCATCACATGCTCAGATTTTTCCATTACCGCACGGGCAGTACTAATTGGATTTTTAATGGTTTTTACGCCGGCAATGGAACCTGCTCTTAAGGTTGCCCCATCCATAATGGCAGCATCCAGTTCGTTGGTGCCATCGTGTGTAAACACAGCTCCTTTTCCGGCGTTAAATAAAGGCGAATCTTCCATAATTCTTACCGCCGCTTCTACCGCATCTAAACTTGGTTTACCCGCTTTTAATAAATCATAGCCAGTTTGAAGTGCTTCGGTTAGTTTGGCTTTATAAGCCTGTTCACGTTCTGGAGTCATCTGCGATTTGAGGATGGTGCCTGCCCCGCCATGAATAACCATTGCATATTGGGTTTGTTTAATTTCTTGGGCACCGAGCTGATTGATCAGGCCGAAAAATAAGGTTAGCAATAAAACAATGCGATTTGATTGAGCGTTCATCATATAATTTAAAATATGATTAAATTTAGTAAATAAACCCACAAACCTATGAGCAATCCTCCCAGAAATTATGAAACGATGACGGAAGCAGTGGATGCACTGCTTCAACGTGGTTATCGCTACAATTTTAATTTTGAAAACGGCGCTTTGTATTGTTCAGGAATTGACGAATGTTTTAAGCCGGATGATTTGCTTATTACAGAAGTTTATCGTTTTGAAGGCATAACTGATCCTACCGATAGTTCGGTGGTGTATGCCATAGAAAGTAAACAGGGGCACAAAGGTGTTTTAGTAGATGCTTACGGCGTTTATGCTGATGAATCTAAAAACAATTTCCTGAAAGATATTCCAGTAAAAAACCAATCTGAAGAATGATTAATAACCTAAAAAAGGATTATTGGACTAGGGTAGGACTGCTATCCCAATCACTCACTTCTTTGCAAATCTTATAACTATCTTCAATTTTAATGAAAGTAGATTTGCGTCGTTTTTCAAACCATTCACTTACCACTTTACTTACTTTATCTTCAAAAGCAGCTTCTTTTATTTTCGGATAATCTTGTTCGAGACTGGCCACATGCGGACCGATTTTAGATTTTAGGAATACGAAACGGTAACCTTTATTGCCCGATGCTGAGGTAAACAAATCGGGTTTAGAGTAGTTACCTACTTTCATGGTGTCAATAGTCAGGAAAATTTGAGGATCGAGTTTGTCTGTTGGGATAAAAGTGCTTCTGCTTTGCACATTTTCTGAATTGAGCAGCATCCCCCCGTTAAATTTAGTATCGTTATTGTCAGAATTAAGCGATGCGGCAGTAGAAAAATCCACTTTTTTATCAATTACTGATTGGTAAACACTATCAATTTTTGATTTAGCCCGATCTAAACTGGCTTGTGTAGGTTCAGTTTTAATCAGGATATGGCTTGCTCTAACCTGTTCTCCTCTTCTTTCCAATACCTTGAGTACGTGAAATCCGAATTCGCTTTCAAATACCTGCGACAAGTCGCCGGCCTTTAATTTAAAGGCAACGGCAGCAAATTCTTTTACCAGCATGGTGCGGTCCATAAAGCCCAAATCACCACCTTCTGCCGCCGAACCCAAATCTTGCGAATAAATTCTGGCCAGTGTACTAAAATCTTCGCCGCCTTTAACTCTTAAACGCAGGGCTTCTGCTTTATCACGGTAAGACTCTTTTTCTTTTTTAGTGAGTTTGGGATAAACCACTATTTCGCCAATTTCTACCTCTGTATTAAAATAGGGCAGGCTGTCTTTAGGAATGGTTTCGAAATACTGGCGAACTTCTAGCGGAGTAATAGATACTTTTTGCGTAATGGTGCCCTGCATTTTGTCTGCTACCATTTGTTCTTTTACATCTGGACGAATTTCATCTTTATATTGGATAATGGAGCGATTCAAGAATTGCTCTAAACGGTCTTGTCCACCTGCACGGCCAATCATGCCACGCATTCTGCGGTCTATTTCTTCATCAACCTGGCCTTCGTCAACCGTTACCGAATCTATAACCGCTTGTTGCGATAATAGTTTTTGTGTAAGCTGCTGCTGCAAAAAATAACATTTTACTTCTTCGTTAGCCGGGTTACCTTGAGCCAGGTATTGAGCATATTGCATCTCTAAATCAGATTGTAAAATAATAGAACCGCCAACTACAGCAACCACTTTGTTTAAGGCAATTTTTTGTGCCGAAGCGGTATTTAAACCCAGACTAATTAATAGCAATACAATCCCTAAGATTTTTTTCATTTTGTTTTTGTTGATACCGGGTTCTAAGCATTTCAGAAAATAAAAAAGAATCTGAAACCCGGTGTTGCTAATCATTCAATGTCGCAAAATTATCAGATATAATCAATTATCCACCTCAATACCTTAAAATATTATTTGCTGTCGCGATTTAGACTCTCTAAATTAAGATTTAAGCGGGGTGCTATTCCTTTATTTAACTCTTTTTAACAGATTTGCTTTTGCTACATTTGTTTTGATGTCTGAACTGTTAACCACCGATGCTAAAGCCCTGCAATTGCTTTTTAACGAAGAATTGTATCAGATTGCGCCTCAGGCTGTTGTTGAAGTTGTTTCCTCAGTACCAATTTCTGCACCTGTTGAGGTGCCAGAGTTCAATTACTTAGGAGATAACAACCGTTTCTTTTTACTCCTAGTCAACGAGCCGGGCGAAACTCATTTGGAGAAGTCCAACCTCGAAGTATTGCAAAAAATATTGATGGCCAAAGGCCTGGAATTGAAAGATGTGGCTATTTTAAATCTAAGCCACCATCCTGAAATCGGTATCGAAACCTTAAAATCTTATTTTAGCTGCAGCAGACTTTGCTTATTTGATATTGCCCCGGCGCAATTGGGTTTACCCGAATTGCCTTCAAACGAGCCCGGACTTTTTGGAGAATTAAAAGTACTGGCCACTTTCAGTTTAAAAGAATTACAACAAACCCAACATAAAAAAGTGGCGTTCTGGAATGCCATGAAAAACTTTTAATATGCCCGAAACTCTAGTTTTTGCCACCAATAACGCCCATAAACTGGAAGAAGTACAGGCTATGGTGGGTCATCATTTTGTTTTAAAAAGTCTGGCTGATATTGGCTGTACCGAAGATATTGCAGAAACAGCCGACACTTTTAATGGCAATGCCAGCTTAAAAAGTAAACATATTTTTGAAAAATATGGTTTGAATTGCTTTGGCGATGATTCTGGTTTGGTAGTTGATGCTTTAAACGGCGAGCCCGGCATATATTCTGCCCGTTATTCTGGTAGCCGCGATGCCCGCGTAAACCTGGATTTGGTGTTGACAAAAATGAAGGGAATTATCCATAGAAAAGCCCGTTTTGTAACGGTAATTTCTTTAATGTTTAATGGGCAGGAATATTTTTTTGAAGGCCGGGTAGAAGGTCAAATTACGCTAGAAGCTTCTGGTAGCGAGGGTTTTGGCTACGACCCCATTTTTATGCCTGATGGTTATGAAATTACTTTTGCAGAAATGGATTTAGCAGAAAAAAATCGCATTTCGCACCGGGCAAAAGCCATGCAGCAATTGGTAGAATTCCTCAAACAGCAAAGCTGATTATTTCTTTTTCTTTGGGCTTGATTTTTTAGCCTGTACCGTATTTTTCTTTCCTGTGCTCACTTTTGCAGGTTCAGCTTTCTTTTCTGCAGCTTTCACCTTGGCTAATCCCGGAATAATATCTTCTTTAGATATTGGCCGGTCTTTGGGCTTCCAGATAAAACCCTCCAGAATTTCTTTATCCTTGGCTACTTTATCAAGCGGAGAATACAGCATTTCGGGTTTTTTGATGAACAAAATGTCTTTCAATTGCTTATCTCCAAATAAAATTTTAATCCGGCTGCTTACCGAGCGATTTAAGCCGGTATAAACGCTGTCCTCTTTTACGTAATAGATGCTTTCGGCATTGCCGTCTGCAAATAAGCGGTCCAGGCTATTATTTTTAAAATAACCGGTCATGATTTTGCCTTTTGCCTGGTTAAATTTAGAAGAATCACCCTCAGTATTTACAATAAACGCTTTTTGGTTAAGCAGCATTTTGTGCAGCTTTTTATCTTTCATTTGCAGGTAAATAGTATCTGCATTCATTTGCGAACCCTGTGCCCAAATCATTGGATTTCGGTAGCAGCGCATAATAGAATCGCCATAGCTAAAAAATAAAGAATCGGCTTTAGCCTGCAAATCCGATTTAAAAATTTTCGCCTTATGGTAGGCTGAAACGATACGGATTCTGGTGGTATCTAAGCTGATACTATCCGTAGGTTTGAGTGGAACGTTAGCTTCGGCTTGCACCGCTTTTGGTGCATCTTTCTTGATTTTAGCTTTTGACTTATTGTTTTGACTCAGATTTTTTGCTTGGCTGTCCTCAGATTGTTCACCGTTATTTTGGTCTTTGCTGCCTCTTTTTTGTCTTTCAGTTTCGGCCATAATTTCAAAATCGTTTTTGGCCTCCATGCTGCTTAAGGCTTTCAAATCTCGCTTAAAAATCACTTTGCTGAGTAGCGTATCAGCCGTAAGCCAGATGGAATCTACTTTGGCAGAATCCGGTTCGGTGGTGAGAATTACATAGGCATTATGTGTAACCAGCGTACTTTCATCCGCTTTGCGATAAATACCCAAATCTCCTTTTAAAATAATTTTTTGTGCGGTATCAATAAAAGTAATTCGTTTTACGGCACGGCCATATCCTTTTTTGCGGTCGTAAAAAAGACTGTCGCCGGTTAACGATTTGCTGCCTTGGGTGTATAAATTATTTTTCCCAAAGCGGGCCTGATCATAATTGGTATCGTATTCCCCGTTTTCGGTATACAAAGTATCATCCTTGCCATAAATATTGGTTGGGCCATAGAAATAAGCAATTTTAGAACCCGAATTATAGCGTAAAGTGTCAGATTTAATTAAAGCATTGGGGCTGGTAACCACTACATCATAACGGAAATAAGCATCCCGCGAAGCGGCAAAATAAAAACCATTTTTGCTGGTCAATACGTTTTTGCCGTTTACAATTTTGCCACCGCCGGTATACGTGCCCACCCGCGAAGCCATATTGTAGGTCATAAATTCGGTGCTTAAAGTGGCATCGCCATCTACCAAACGTACCCGATTGGTTAATAAGGCTATTTTGGTGTTGCCATTATAATTGAGCAAATCTGAATACACCACGGTGCCATTGCTTTGGGTAATTACCACATTGCCAAAAGCATCAAAAGTGTTTTGCGCCTGGTTAAAATTAGCGCTGTCGGCAGATAGGGTGGCATTATCTTGTGAAAAAACCGGACGAATTACTTTTAATAAATCTACATTGGGTAAACCCACAATTTTTTGCGACGATACCAGCTGAACGCGGTTGTTTTGCTGGCACCAGGCTGCCGCCGATAAGAGCAAGAATACTGAAATGAGGAATAGTCTTTTCACCTTGCAAAATTAGTTTTTTGCCTAAGGATATTAATAAATAAATTTGGATGATGTTTCCTTTAGCCGATTTTACCCGATTTATTCAAGAAAATAGCTTATTTGAGCCTTCAGATAAGCTATTGCTGGCAGTAAGCGGCGGCCGAGATTCGGTATTAATGGCACATTTGTTTAAGCAAGCGGGCTTTAATTTCGGTATTGCTCATGTTAATTTTCAATTGCGGGGTGCAGAATCTGATGCCGAAGAGGCTTTTGTGAAGGCTTTGGCTGCCGATTTTTCGGTGCCGTTTTTTAGCACTCATTTCAATACGCCAAATTTTGCCCAAAGCCAGCACCTTTCTATCCAAATGGCGGCCCGTGAATTAAGATACGATTGGCTGGAAACTATCCGCCAGGAAAATAATTATCAATACATCGCCTTGGCGCATCATCAAAACGATAGCATAGAAACCGTTTTATTAAATCTGGTTCGCGGTACGGGTGTAAGCGGACTGCATGGCATTTTGCCTAAACGGGGCAAGCTTATCCGGCCTTTATTATTCCTTAAGCGGGAGGAGATTGATGGTATTTGTGAAAAAACAGGCATCAGCTACCGCGATGATTCTTCAAACGAATCTGTTAAATATGCCCGCAATAAAATCAGGTTGGAAGTAATTCCAAAGTTGAAAGAACTGAACCCGGCGCTGGAAGAAACTTTTGAAGCTAACCGCAAACGGATGGAAGAGCTGGAGATGGTTTTGCATTTGCGGGTAGCTGAATTGAAAACGCAGCTTTTTAAAGCAGATAATCAGCATCAAATCCAAATTGATTTGGCCGCAATAAAACAATTGCAGCCTTTAAATACTTTACTTTTCGAGTTGTTTAGGCCTTACGGGTTTAGCGCTACGGTTCTAAGCGATTTAATTAAAAGTTGGGATGGGCAACCCGGGAAAGTTTTTGAATCGGCCACGCATCAATTGCTTTTAGACCGCCAAAAATTGCTTTTGTCTCCAATTTCAAATACAGATTCATTAGCAGTTGCGCTTGCCGAAGGGCAGGAGACCGTGGTTTGGTCTGGGCAAAATTTTAAAGCCCAATATATCGCTCTCGCTGATTTTGAATTAGCACAGGATGCGGCTAAAGCACAACTTGATTATGATTTATTGACTTTTCCGTTGGTTTTAAGAGCCTGGAAAATGGGCGATGTGTTTAAGCCTTTGGGCATGAAGGGGCAAAAAAAGTTAAGCGATTTTTTCATCGAGCAAAAAATCCCTCTCAATCAAAAAAAACAAATTGCAGTGTTGCAAAATGGCAATGGCGATGTGCTCTGGCTTGCCGGGTTAAGAATTGATGAGCGATATAAAGTTAGCACAAACAGCAAAAAAGTTTTTATATTAGAACTCAACTCTTAATATGCCGCATACCATTACTTTTGTAGAAAAACAATACCTCGGAAGAGATTATAACCGTATCAGCATTCGGTTGGTAATGGCTTTATTCTGTTTTGCTGCCTATTATTTCTCGGTTGATGAGCAAAGCGCCGACTTGTTTTTGGTAGTGGGTTTCGGTATTTTGATTATATCGGTATTGATGATGTTTTTGATGCATTTCCGTACCACCATTCAAAATAAATCGGTTATTCTGGATGGTTTATGGACCACCAAGCTGGTTAAAATTGATTTGAATAGTATTGACAGGGTAGAACGCCATCCTTACAGTAAATTTTTAATTAGCAACCCGGTGTATAATTTGCATAAAAACGGGACTATCCGGTTTTATGCCGGAGGGAAAGACGCTGTTTATTTATATGACAAGGAGGGCTTTACCTATATTATTGGCACTCAGCACGCCAATGAATTGCTGCATCGTATTAAAGATGCCATGAAAAAATAAAACCCCGTCTGGTTTTTACGCCGACAGGGTTTTAAAACTTTTTAATCTCTTTTTATTTTTTCAAACCTATTTCACGTAAACGCTCATCGAGGTATTCGCCTGCGGTAGTGTCTGGGTAAGCTTTCGGGTTGGCTACATCAATACAAGAAGGCAGGCAGGTTAAATCCATGTTCGATTTTGGATGCAGGAAAAACGGCACCGAAAAACGAGAGGTTTTCATCAATTCTCTTGGCGGATTGACCACCCGGTGGGTAGTAGATTTTAGTTTATTATTGGTTAAACGCTGCAACATATCGCCTACGTTAACCACAATGTCTTCGCCATGGGCTTTAACCGGAAACCATTCGCCATCGCGGGTTAAAACTTCCAGGCCATCGGCGCTGGCGCCAATGAGTAAAGTAATCAGGTTAATATCTTCGTGTGCACCTGCACGTACGGCGTCGGCTGGTAAACTATCCGGGTTTTCAATTGGGAAGTAATGGATACCTCTTAGAATCGAATTGCCGTTATGTACTTTATCTTCAAAATAATTTTCGGGCAGTTCCAGATGGTTGGCAATGGCACGCAATAAATGCTTACCTGCGTTTTCTAAACGTTCGTACACTTCGCGGGTAACTTTGTTAAAGCCGGGTAATTCATCTACCAGTACATTGTCCGGATATTCATGTTTCACAGGGTCGCCGTCGGTAACAGTTTGTCCGCTTTGCCAAAACTCTTTTAAATCTGGAGTTTTAGAATCTTTTGCTTTCTCTTTACCCTTGCTGGTATAACCACGCTGTCCGGCGAGTTCTGGTTTTTCATATTTTAGTTTAACATCGTCTGCCAAGGTGAAAAAGTTTTTCACTTCTTTATACAATTCATCAATCAGCTCCGGAGTCATGCCGTGATTGGCAATGGTTGCAAAGCCGGTTTCCTGATAGGCTTTGCCCAAATCGTCAGAGAATTTCTTCTTCTGTTCGGGTGTACCATGAATGTAATCGTTTAAATCGAGGCGGGGGATGTTGACTGTAGACATGACTTTTTACGTTGGTTAAGTAGTACGAATATACAAGCAATTGTGGAAAAGCTTAAAAATTTATCTACTAAATAATTGCAATCATTTGCTTTTCAATGCTTTGTGGTTTTCCACAATCGACTTGTCAAGTAGCTTTAAATATAAATTGAATTTAATTTCACATTTTTTTTGTTGAATTGCTCAGACCTTCTATATTTGCAATCCCAAAGGGAGATTAGCTCAGCTGGTTCAGAGCACCTGCCTTACAAGCAGGGGGTCACTGGTTCGAACCCAGTATCTCCCACCAAGAAAGCCCTTCAGAGAAATTTGAGGGGTTTTTTGTTTTTAAGCTGATTCAGAGTATCCCGATTTTACATCAGGAAGGAGCGGCAATCCTCGAACTCTTATCTCCCACCAAATAAATTGTTTTGATGACTTTTGACTCCTACCGAACCGCTCTTAAATGGTTCTTGTTGCCTTTAATAAAATTAATACGGTGTTAGGGCCAGTGCGACCAGTATTTATCTTTTAAGCGTATACCTGTAGAATTTATGTGGGTATTACAAGCCGTAATTGGCTTTGTAATTATCGAAATTGCTTTGTACTTCTGAAGAACTTAGTGCCTTTTTATATAGCCTAACTATACCAATTCGACCGCTAAAATTTTGAGCAAATTCACCCCCATTATATCTTCCAGTATATAATGGAGTGGTCGTATTTAATATACTTGGCACACTATGCGAAATTGATCCAATGGATTGGCCATTAACGTAAGTTTCTAAACTTTGCCCTGGTTTAAATACATACACCACATGGTACCAGTTATTGGCGGAGATGGTAAAATTTGTTGAATTAACATAATGAACGCCTGAGCTACTGCCTGTTCCCGCACCTAACTGACTGTATAAGGTAGCATTACTAATTCTAATGGAGTATGATACATCACTTGAACCACCTCCATTTCTGAACTTGCCCAATATCACCTTACTACCAACTATATTTGAGCTGTTAAACCAGCCCTCCATTGTCCAGTTTCCGTTCCCAGGCTCTATTAATTCATTGTCAGCTACACTAACTTGCGATGTTGATCCATCATAATTAAAATAAGGGTCAGTGAAGGTAATAGCACTCAAGGTTCCATTCAAACTGTTTCCGCTTAGGTTGGTTATGGTGGTCCCTGAACCGCTGTAGCTCTTTAAGTCGCCAGGGTTGAAGTTAAGCGCCAATGATGCATCAGGAGTGAAATTAATTGGCTTTACCAGTAATCCAAACCGCATCGTAATATGATTGGTCCATTCAAGAGGAATTATCCTGATATATTTAGCAACAACACTGTTGGGGAAAAGTATCCGAACATCATCTAAGGAATTAGAATTTACAGGTGTGTTGCTTACTATTCGGGTCCATGGCCCGCTACTACTCATACTCGATTCTATATGTGCCTTGCTTACCCATTGCCCACCATTACTTGCCCTTCCCTGAACTACAATCCCCTTTATAAACGCAGGTTCATCGTAATTTAAGGTGATAAACTGACTAGTATTCAAGTTTAGTGCAGCCCAGCCCAAAGTAGAATTTAACCAAGGTTTATAATGATCTTGAGTAAATGTATTTTCACCGTTCCAAACACTAGAAACGCTCCAGTAGGTAGGGTTCGAATTGGTTGAAGGGCTATGAATGGTGTAATCAAACTCATTTTTTCTTGATTCGTATTCGTTCAAGATGTCTGCGCTGCTTAAGGGTAGATTATACATTTTAACTTGTGACAAGTTAAAATTTCCGTAGCCACCACCCGAGCCCATTTGCCTTATTTCTGCCGCCCCAATACCATAATACTGTGCACTAGCAGGGATTTCTCTTATGTAGGATTGTGTCCCTTGTAAAATACCGTTTAAATACCCCTTTAAATTACTCCCATCATAAACCATGGCAATATGATACCACTGATTAAGATTTAATTTACTCGAAACAACGGCGGTACCATTCCAAACTCTGTAATATACCACTCCATTCACCAATTCAATGTTTGTTGCATGAAATCCAGCACCCAAACTCTCTGAATCAAGTTCTACAACCACTACACCATTAGTAGCCATGGGATAAATCCACATACTTATGGTAAAGCTCATTTGTACACTCGAATTCAGGGATTTAAAAAAAGATCTCAGGTTTGGAGACATCAAGTATTGGTTGTTCCCGTTGAAGGATATATAACCCAGTGAATTGAAGAAAATTGGACTGTTAATCAGTTTTGCGCTACCAGAGCCAGCAAGGTTGCTTGCAGTGGTTCCACCACGTATGTAACTGGTCGATTTTGAAAAATCGTAGTCTGCAACTAGGCTTCCTTTAGGTAACAAGGACTGCTGAATTGGGAGCCCAATTTGAGCCAATAATAAGCCCTGATGGAACAATAATAGTAAGGAAAGAATCCATCTCATATCAATTGCTCATTTCTCCGGTTACCACGATGTTATTGTTACCTAAATGTAGAATACTCACCACCGAATATTGACTAGCGGATTTTGTAAAATTAGCCCTGTTGAAATAGGTTCCGGAAAAGGTAATTTGACCAGCGCCCATTTGAACCAAGGTGCAATTAAATCCCGTGGGTAGCCCAGCAGGGATAGTGATGGTTAAGGCAGCTGAACCTGTGGATTGAATTAATTTACCATTATCAGAAGAGATTAGGCTATACGAGTTTGAGATAGATGAGATGTTTGCTGAAAATCCTGATAGAGAAGAGCTTGTTGAATTGCCCCCAGAGATTGAACCTGTAGTCGAAATATTCCCAGCGGTATAAGCAATATCATTTCCAGATTTGACCCAATCCATGTTCACTCTTGACCATACAGGAGAGGCATCAGTTCCGGTATTCACATAAAATCCTGACACCTCATCGGTTTGGTACACTACTAATCCGTTGGCTGGTGATGTGATGGCGATGCGTTGTGCAGAGGTCATCCTAGGCAGTAAAAACCCTTTATCAGTTGCAGCCACTTCCAAGCGTGCCGATGCATTGGGACTAGTGGTTCCGATGCCAGTTTGGGCAGATATTTTGTAAGAAACGAACAGTAATAATAGAATTTGAACAAATTTCATAATCAATTCTTTATGGATATGGCGAATATAATTAATCGGCATCATTTTAACATTATCGACTAAAGTATTGGTAATGTTTAAGTATCAGAAACATTAGATGATGTGAACGGGTGTACCCCAATTCCTAAAACCTCAAGTGCCACCAGATAAACCAGAGTTTCCTATGTCAGTGAATTAAACTCTCCATTTCTTAATCAGTTCATTTTTGGAATCACTTTTCACAAAACCCCAGATACTAAGTTGAATTAGCTGAAAAAAGACATTTTCATTGCCTTACTAGCAGGGGGGGGTACTGGTTCGAACCCAGTATCTCCCACCAAGAAAGCCCTTCAGATTGATTTCTGAAGGGCTTTGCTTTTTAGGGATTGTGTCAAGACCGCTCTTTTTGGCTTGATTTTGTACAAAGTTTGCACATCGAAATCAAAAATTATTTCATTTATGAGTACCATTAGCATATCTCTATTCTAAAGATGAATGTCTCTTTGCTATTTGAAATACTCTTGATAAGTTAAAGCCAAATCTAATCTCGGCCTTGCTCCACTTATTTATAGTTTCATTTATAAAAGCACGTTCATTCATGCCATTTGAGTTAGAAAAGTGTAATTGGAATACGTGTCCGCCGGTCTCAATATCTAAACCCAAAGCCAATGGATGAGTGTTCACACCTTCTTCCAAACCATTTAACAAATGGAAATAATCCCAAGTTAATGCCAATCGGTTACTCAATTTATATCTTCCCCCAAAACCCAATGAAAAAACGTCATTGGGCTGTGTATGTAAAGCAACAAGGTTTGTGTGCACTAAGGTAGGTGTGATTTGAAGGCTGAGCTTGTTGGAAAACTTCCGACCAATAACAGCTTGGTAGAAATAGCCCAATCTGGACGTGAAATAATTATTAATTGTTGGATCTGCCCATTTAGACGTATTCATTGTTATTCCTCCAACTAAGGCTAAAGTAAAAGGGAAAGATTTTTCACCGCTTGATTGCATTAATGGAGCATACTTGACAAAAGCATCAAGTTCTTTTTTGTAGGTACTTCTACCTATTCCCGTCATGAGGTTTCTCGTAAGTCCAAAATCAAAACTCATGCGCATACTTGCTTGGTCAAGCCCAAAAAAATTATCATACCCGTCACTTATTAAGCCGAATCTGTGTAGGATGCGAAAATCCATTGTTCCCGGAGACAAGAACTCCATAGATTGTCCATTAATAACCCTTGGCGATTTGAAAGCATATTTTACATACTCCTTTTCTTGTTTCACGTCTTCTACTAATGACAAAAGATTCAGAGAATCTTGAGCACTGGTTTTTAAAGAACAACACAAAAGTATTATTGAGGCGCAATAGGATACTAATTTTTTCATAATATGAAGGTTATTGATGTTACTTCTTGAGAGGTTCAAGTAAGCAGTAAATGGATATTTTAGCTGTTTTAGCGAGCTTATCTGCTACCAGATTGGGGATATCGATTTTATAATCGGTGAGAACCAATTCTATTTTTGATTTTAGTTCAATTTTTCCAGCTTTGACACTTAGGGTGCCTTCTGCCTCATGCTCCAAAGTAACACCATGTAAACTCATTTTGCCTTTCACCCGTACAGGATAAATACCCTCCTTTTGATAGTTGATGGTGTTGTTGTTCAAAATGATCCCACGGAATTCTGTTTTTGGGTATTTGTGGCTTTCAACATAATTTTCATTAAAGTGTTCTTCCATTAAGGCATGCTCAAACTCAAATCCTTTTTGTAAAACTGAAAACTGTATGGCTCCGCTATTTTTATCCAATACCGCAACTGCGGCTTTATTAATAGCAACTACTTTTTCTGGAGACTTAGAAGTTGTGGCATCAAACTGTATTTTACCTGTCTTGGTAAAAAATTTATCCTGAGCTGTACTGGTAAGGACGCAACAAAACAAAACAGCACTTAAAAATAGTTTTTTCATGGTTTGTGGGATTAATTGTTAATAAGAAGACCTTTGTTTAATATCACGTCGGAGCCTAATCCCATATCATCTGGATTATAGCCTGTGCAAATACCTTTTAGTTGCAGTTTTTTTTTATTTTTTATTGATTTTTCGGAAAAAGTACTATCCATACTACACCTCAATGCGGAGTGAGAGCCCTCTTCGCCCAAAACTATAATACTATTACCCTGTCCGTCATTTTCCACAGACTTCAAAGAACCAGAAACTAGGACAATTTTTCCGATGTATTTTTTTTCTGCCAAGAGTTGGCTGGAAGAAAATTCATTCAAAAATTCATTCACACTGACCCTGTAATTTGGGTCTTGATCCTGAATGGTACTATTTTTTCTATTGAATTGGTAATATGCGTAGCCAGCAGCTGTGAGAACTGCTAAAAAGGTTAGAGCTACAATCGTCCGGGTTCTCGACATATGTTAAGTTTAATTGTTTGGACTACCAGCGTCTATCCATTTCTTGATAGTTGCTATTTGACAATTAGTTAGTTTAGTTGTACCCTTAGGCATAGAGGAATAACCAGAAAGGTGTGCAATAGAGCCATAAAGTGTACCATTTTGTGCAATAACTTTGTCAGCAGTATAATTGCCCATCACAATCCCTCCTCCGGGAGAAGATGGACTATGACAACTATTGCACTGTTGCTGGAAGATTGGCACTACGTCTGTAAGATAAGAGACTGTTTTTAAGGTGTCACAAGTCATACTGGATGGGTACAGTAAATCAGCTTTGTCATAATAACAAGAACTAAAAATTAGTAATACGCTTGATAAATAAAGAAGTTTTTTCATGGGATCTATTAGTTATTTGGACTACCCGCTTCTGCCCATTTTTGAATTTGGGTAATTTGACATTCTGATAATTTGTGTGTTGTAGGCATTCTTGAAAAACCACTGGACCAAGTCACTGAACCTAGAAGTTTGCCGTTATCTGCAATTGTTTTTACGCCAGCATAATTTGATAAATTAATACCGCCACCAGCATAATTAGTATTATGGCAGCCCTTACACTGAGTGTTTATTATACCCTGAATAGCCGTACTAAACTTAAAATCGGTGGTATCACAAGCTGGATCGCAGGCATTGTTTTTAGCTCCTTGATTAATCCACTTTGCTAACATGGCAACTTGATCGTTCGACCAACTAGGCATAGGTGGTGGGGGCATTCGGTCTCCATCTGTTCTTATAATTTCTTTATACAGCTCACTTTGAGTGGCGTTTCCCACTTTTACATATTTGACAATTTTTGCGTAGGAGGTTAAATCAACCCCATCAGCCCTACTTGTGGCATTATGACAGCCACTCATTGCACAAGTTGAAATAATTAAGGGATAAACATCATTTGCAAAATAAACCGAGTCAGGATCGCATGATTTTCCAGTACTGCCTGGAGTTGCTACATCAACACCCGAATTATCTGAAGGCGAGGGAATAGGATGTTCGCATGCAAGCCACAAAATTGAAGCTAATAGAAATAGAGATATTCCTGGAAAATATTTATTAAACATAATGATAAGTATTTGGCTGTTTTATAGATAAATATTGGTGATTGTATTACTTCAAAGCCAGCAATGAATCATCAAATGCCAGTGTGCAGTATTCATAATAGATGGTTTTGATTCATCTAATGTAGGTGTTTAATCATCCATTATAAATGATCTATGTCATTTTTTGTGATCCTGAGATTAGGGCCTTAAATTATACCCGAGAAAAAACACTTACACATTTTAGACACAGACTCGAAAAAATAAATGAATAGATTTTAGTGTATCAGTTAGCAAAAAACTTAAAATGGACTTTATGTATAAAAAATGTAATTGCCTTACTAGCAGATTGTCACCGGTTCGAACTCAATATCTCCTCTACAAATACCCTTTAGAGAAATCTGATGAAGGGGTTTTTGTTTTTCAGGGTTTTCTTCAAACAGCTGTTTTTAGCTATACTTTAGCGGGGGTGATGCACAAAAACTTGCCCAATATATCCTAAAATACCCGTTTCTAAAGAGTACACAGCTGGCAAACACTTAAGATAAACTTAAAATTAGCAGCTGAATTGATACGGATTTTTTATATTTGAAATTAGCTTATTTTTTAGTCCAAACTAATTGATAGGAATACAATTATGGATAAAACTTACAACTAATGGGACAGCCATTTTGAAGGTTTTATCTAATTTTGTTTATCATCTAAATTTATTAATGTATCGTACGGTTCTTATTTTATTTTTATTAAGCTCATTTACAGCTAAAGCTCAAGTTACCTTACCCGCATTCTTTGGGGTGCAAGCAAAGGCGAAGATTTTTGATCCAACTGGATGGCAAATTTTAATGAGAGTTGATGGTAAAAAGTCTTCTTCAAGCTGGCCATCATCTGCCTCAAGAACTTCGCTGGCAAGTCCGGGATATACTGATTTCAGAACAGCTACTTCTGCAAATACGGGAGCTACATCTAGGACAGTTATAGGGAATACGGTTGGTGTGTATGAAGCTTTTTTTTCGAAAAAAAATATCACCAAAATTGCATTAGTCGATGGTTCGTCTTCAAATTTGAATCCCGCTAGCCATTCCAATTTTTTGATCTACGATTTAGTAGAAAGCACAGGTAATGAATCTATTTATGATATTTTATTACGTTTAGATACCTACTTGATGAATAATGCTAGTATTGCCGGCAATGATGCAGTTTGGGGATCTTCGAGCGTAATAAACCTTACTGCAGGTGTAAATGGCTATTCAGGCTTACTGAGCTCTTACGGTGGAACCTCATTTAAAACCAACGATAATCAATATCCAGGGAAGTTTGTATTAATGGGAATCAACCGAGAGTATGATAATGATATTCAAGCGCTTTGTGCGTTTTCTGGAGATTTGAATTCAGGTAAAGGAGATGCTTGGAGAGGAGATAACCCTCTTCAAAGTTTTTGGTCCTATTGGGGGCATGACTTTCATTCTAATAGTCAAACTCAGCGTATGGGGAGCTCTTATCAATCTGTGCCTGGTACCGCAACAGTTGCAGCTTGGACAGGAGCTGTCTACTTATTGGCATTTTAAAAATTGATGTTACAAATTGAAGCTAATAGAAATAGAGATATACCTGAAAAATATTTATTAAACATAATGATAAGTATTTGGCTGTTTTATAGATAAATATTG
>CAZFAE010000015.1:0-36960 GCA_964516035.1 uncultured Sphingobacterium sp. | reverse complement strand
ACCACCACCTCACTCAATTGCTTAGAATCAGGTTTGAGCATAATGTTCATCATGCCCTCTCCAATGGCCATGGTCATGCTGGAATAACCTAAAAAGGTAAACTGCAATTGGGTTGAGCCCTGTGGTACCCGGATAGAAAACATCCCGTTGGCATCGGTTTGGGTAGCCTGGGTGCTGCCCACTACTTTAACGGTTACACCGGGCATAGGCATCTTGTCGTCTGAGGCAAGCACCTTGCCAGTAACCATCCTGTCTTGCGCATAGGCTTGGGTGCCTATCAAGAGCAAACAGCATAAACTGAAACGTAATAATTTTTTCATAAACTAATCTGTTGGTTTGATAATTTAATGTAAAGTTAATATTTAAAACATTATTTATCAAAAATATTATCTTTTTTATCACAGTATTATCTTATAGAGAAATTATTTGTTTAGACATTTATTTTTGAAATGTCTCTAATGCATAAGAATAAAGGTGTTCCCTGATAATTAAACCAGCCTTGTTGGAAAACTATTAGTTTAGGGAAAACAAGAATTTTAAAGGAATTTTAAGCGCATAAAAAAACCCCGGCAGTACTGCCGGGGTTTTTGATTTAGAACCGAGGTTCTAAAATATAGAAAGATAGACTATTTCCAACCTCCGTTAGAAACGTTAACTCCATCTGCATTAGCAACTTTACCAAAAGTATAGAAAGTCTTTTCACCAAAGGTTTCTAATGTTTTAGCTGGTAATGGTAAATGTAATGGGGTACCTTTTTGTAAAAGGTCCAATTTTCTCATTTCGAAGAACTGAAGACCCATACCAGTAGCGTGTAATTCTACATGACGCTCATGGTGAATGGCTTTTACCAAATCAGCAGCTACTGCAGCTACATCTGGCATTTGGCCACGGGTTACACGTGTACTTGCATTGATAATCGTTGCAGCACCGGCTAAATCATTGGTATATAATCTGGCTTCTGCTCTTAACATGTCATTTTCTGCTTTCATAAACTCTGGTTTTGGACCAGTACCAGTTACGTACACATCATCATATCTCTTACTTCTGTAGTTTGAGAAGTGATAATAACCACGTGCAGCCTGGAACCAGTTAGAAGCGATGAAAGCATAGTCAGACTCCAAACGCTTATCTAATGGATTAACTGGCGCTGGCGCTGGACTGGCTGCCTGATCTCCCCATTGTGCTGGAGTGTTAGGGTCCATCATGTTTACTACATACATGTCAGTTACACCCCATCCTTCGTAAAGTAAGTAATCTTCTGCTTCTGAATACCATTTAGAAGTACCATCCATTACTACAGTAAAATCTGAAGTGATACCCGCATCGGCATAGGTTTTAACTTTAGCCCAATTTACCGCAGCTAGCTGCGTTTTGTTTCTTGGAGTATAAGCTAAAACACGTGCAGCAGCAGTGTTAACCAATTTTTTAAATTCGGCACTACTCAAATCTGATGCAGTACCTAACCATGAACCAGGAATGGTAAAGGTACCAGCAGAAAGCGTGATGGCTTCGTCTAAATAGGTTAAAGCTTTTGCAGCTACTTCTGTATAAGGCACCGCACTGGCTACTGATGGATTATCAATAGTAGTATTCTCATCCACAATAAATGCTTTATCGAATACAAATGCCAGATTACCATAAGCAACCCCTTGAGCAAATTTACAGAAAGCTTTGGCTCTGGCATTATCGGCACCTGCGGCACCAATATCTACACCACCGTTAATTGCTTTAAGCACATTTGATGCGGTATTGATAGAAGCATACATTTTATCGAATGTAAACTTGGTTTGGGTATTGTAAGAATAACTTGGAGAGTTGTTCCAAGCGTTATCACGTGGTTCCCAAGACATGTCACGCATACCAAAGTTACCCCAAGAAACTGAAATGTTATCTGAAGCGGTAGCTAACATAGGTGTAACACCTGCACCATAGTGTGAACCTTGGTAAATAGTGTTGAATAAGCCCGAAGTTAAGTTTTCTAAATCAGCACCGCTGGAATATACTTTTGCAAAATCGGGGTTGTTCGTGTTTTCGACCTCTAAGGTATCCTTAGAGCAGCCCTGGAATAGCGCAAGGGCTATGGCAAAGGCGTATAAAAATTTTGTTTTTTTCATGATTAAATTGATTTAAACATTAAGTATTAAAAATCTAGCGATAAAGAGAAGGCCACATTTCTAAAGTTTGGATATTTGTAAGTACCATCATATGGCTGTCTTACACTTCCTACTTCCGGATCGTATCCAGAGTATTTGGTGAAAGTATATAAGTTTCTACCAATTACTTTAGCGGTAGCACCTTTGATTACTCCTTTAAATACGCTGTTTAATACTTTAGTTGGAACGGTATAGCCTAAAGCTACTTCTCTTACTTTTAAGAAAGTACCATCTTCTACCCAATAGCTGTTTGGCGTATTTACATCGTAGAAGTTTAAGTAGTAATCGTAAGTTTTCTTCTCAGCAGCAGGAACGTTAGACATATCCATAATTGGATTTCTAAAATCACGTGTCATCCACTGTGCTTTTGAATTGTAGATATCGCCACCAACTTTAAGATCTAATAATACATAAAGACTTAAACCTTTGTAAGAGAAGGTATTTGCAAATCCCATATTGAAATCAGCATTACCATCACCCATTTTACCATAAGCTAATGCACCATTGGCATCTAAAGTTTTAATGGCTTTTTCGTTTAATGTACCAGCAGTACCTTTTGCAATTACAAAACCTTCAGAGTTAACTTCGTAATCTGCGATAGTTTTACCTGCAGGTAATTGAGTGCTCATTTGTTGTAAAGATTTTACCCAAGAGTAACCATACATAGCACCATAGGTTTCGCCTTCTTTAACAAAGAACATTTGCTGACCACCACCATCGGTTGAACCAAATAAATAAGCAGGGATTGGTAACTCAGTAATTTTTTGTCTTACTCTAGAGAAAACAATATTAGAGTTCCACTTGAAATTTGCTTTGTTTACCCATTTAGCACCTAAAGTAGCTTCGAAAGTGTTACTTTCTACGGTACCGGCATTTCTGTACTGGCTGTTAAAACCATCATTTAAGAATGGAATTAAAGGCGCATTTAAGAACTGATCGGTAGTTTTAGATTGTGCATAAACCGCTTCGAATGTAAATTTCTTTAAGAAATCAACATTTAAACCAAATTCTGTTTCAGCAGTTTTAGACGGTCTTAACATGGTATTACCTTTTTGACTTGGTGAAGTGATACCATTGTTTAAGCTGTAGGTTTCATACTGCCAAGCAAATCCAGGACGGATACCAGCAGTACCATAAGCAGCTCTAACTTTTAATTCATCAATACCTGGGATTTTGAAATCCTCGCTGATACGATATGCACCAGAAACACGGTAGTAAGAATTCCATCTTTCATCAGCACCAAATAAAGATGAACCATCATAACGGTACATACCGTCTAATAAGAATTTATCTTTATAATCGAAACCTAAAATGGCAAAATAGTTTTGCGCTTTTTCGGTATCGTTGTAGCTAGCTGCATCATTAATGGTAGTGAAGTTATCGAAAGTTTCGATACCCGCTACTTTAAATTCTTGAGCATAAACATCGGTTGATTCGTAAGTTCTGTTTTCATATAAGTATGATAACTTACCTTTTACATCTAAATCACCAAATGTTTTAGCCAAATTCAAGGTAGCCTGGCTGTTCTGACTTTTAGTTTCAGAGTTAAATTTCTGTAAGCTACCATTGGTGTAAGCCATGTTAAATGTAGCAGCAGTACCGCCAGAGGCTTTCCAAGTATCTTTAGGATACAATGAAGTAAACAAGTAGTTTTCTGATTCAATAGAGTGAGACACATCTAAGTTAGCCCAAGAAGTTACTCTTGCATTTAAGTTGAAATTACCTACATATCTGAAGGTTTTATCATTTCTTTTTTGCTTGTAAAGTGAGTAAAGTGGGTTAACTGTTTCTCCACTAAACTGGTTCATCTTTAAGTAGTAAGGCTGTCCATCAGGGTTAGCAGCTAATAAGTTAGCATCTGGCTCGGCCAATACGATATTAAAGAAAATACCACCACCACCGGCAGGATACTGAGTTTTAGTATTGATTAACAAGTTTGAAGTTGAGAATTTCAACCACGGTGCAATTTGCTGATCGATATTGAAACGTACGTTTTGTCTTTCATATCCATTGGTCATTTCAATAACACCTTCTTGTTTGTTATTCTCAAATGAAGCATAAACGCCAGTTTTTTCAGTTCTAGAAGAAACAGAAACGAAGTTGGCATAGTTTACACCGGTATTGAAGAACTGCGCTTGTTGATCGCGATTTACACCAAATGGATTATCCAGGTAGTGATCAGTATCGATAGAACGAGTACCAGCAATGCCTGGGTTATAACCAGCACCTACATAACCTGCAGGGTAAGTTACTCCATCATATTTAGTGTACTGACCTTTGTAAGTTGCCCAGTCTGAAGCTAATTTGTAAGGATGGTGAGTAGCTAAATCTAATACATTAGCAATATCCTGGAAACCAACTTCGTTACGAACATTTACTTTGGTAGTGTTCATAGCAATGCTGCTACCTCTTTTGGTAGTTACCGCAATTACACCATTACCCGCTCTAGAACCATAAAGTGCAGAAGCTGCAGCTCCTTTAATTACTTCCATCGAAGCAACGTCATCAGAGTTAATGTCGGCTAAAGAACCTTGCAGGATAACACCATCTACTAAAATTAATGGGCTAGAACCTACGTTGTTTAAGTTGTTATCTGCTCTTAACAAGATATCTGTACCAGCACCCGGAGAACCGCTGCTTGAGCTAGTTCTGATACCGGCAACTTTACCAGATAATGCAGAAGATAATGAAGTTGGATTAACCGCAGTTAAGGCCTCTGCACCAATTTTAGTTACAGATACCGTTAATTTTTCTCTGGTAGTTGCACCAGCTACACCGGTTACAATTACTTCAGACAGCATTTTGCTATCTTCAGATAAAACAACAGTCATTCTGTTAGATGATGTGATGGCTACTTCCTGAGAAGTGTAACCAATAAAAGAGAACTGCAAAGATTGTGCAGATCCACCAACTTTTAAGCTGAATTTACCGTCAGCGCCGGTTTGAGTACCTGTAGTCGTTCCCTTAACTTTAACGGAAACTCCAGGTAAAGGTAAACCATCTTCTTTGGCGGTTACCGTACCCGTTACAGTTCGATCTTGTGCTATTGCGGTAGTAGCTACCAGCAACAAGATGAACAAACTTTGTAAGAGTTTTTTCATACAATTTTTAATTAAGATTAATGTTAATTATTGATTATTTATCAAATTAAATATCCGAAAGTTAAATGTTATAACAAAATAACTTTTAACATATTTTAACAGAAATGATACAACTATCTGATATACAATTATTTAATGTAAATTATTTATTAACATTTTTAACGATTAAGATTGTTATTTATGTATATAAGAAAGAAAATGGCTAAAATTTTAATGATTATAGATAATAATTTTTAAACACTATGAAGTATTAATATACGCTTATAGGCAGGCCAAACTCTTTGAAAATGATACTGATAAAAACAGAAAGGGCGCTCAATCATGAGCGCCCTTTCTTAAAACATAAGGATTGATATAAACCTTATGGATTTTGCTGTCCGGCTAAGCTTTTATTGGCTTGCATTTCGGCAATTGGAATTAAAAACTGCCATCTTACATCTCCCGCAGGAACACTCATTAAACCGTTTACGTTAGCAGACGGGAAATTGATTGCAGCGTCTCTATCTAAAGGCTGGTTTAAACGCTTTAAATCTAACCATCTAAAACCTTCTCCCCATAGCTCTACTCTTCTGTTATCCAAAATTTCAGTAACTAAAGTAGCGCCGGTATTGGTTGATTTAACCGCACTGGGATCTCTTTTGCTTACCAATACAAATAAAGCGTCTTGCGCATTACCATCTTGGTTAGACTTGGCATAAGCTTCGGCCAAAATGAGGTGCATTTCTGCAGATCTCAATAAAGATACATCACCCATACTAGTGGTAGCCGGTTTTTGAGCAAACTTTCTGCTCATGTAAGAACGGCGTGCAAAAGAACTTGTAGGCAATGGGAAATTAGCTGTCGTTGGAGCCGGTTCCCACATTTTTTTACGCACATCTGTAGCAGAAATAGCGGTATATAATGCCTGGTTAATTCTTTTTGGGAAAGTTCTTACGAAGGTGGTATTCGCATCGTAAGCAATCTGTGCAAAGAATGAACCAAAGGTATCTGCCTGATCGGTTGTTGGCATAGATGCCCACATAAATTCGCTCAATGCCGCATCATTAAAACCAGTTTGGTAATCAGCAACAGACATTAAAGCAAATCCACCATTATCAACTACATCTTTAGCCATAGTAATGGCGGTTGGATAATCTTGCTGTGTTAAAGCTACTCTGGCTTTAATACCCTTAGTTACCCAAACATTGATGTGCGATTTATTTACTCTGCTAGTTACGTTTAAAGCAATGGCATCGTCTAAATCTTTGTTAATAGCTGCATACACTTCCTCAACAGTCGCTCTTGGCTTGCTATCATCTGTAGAAGATAACATCAAAGGCACACCCAATTGTGTATTTGGTTTGGCAGTTGCATCATAGCGCTTGCCATAAAACTGTACCAGATAAAAATGAGCCCAGGCTCTTAAAGTTAAAGCTTCTGCTTTTACTCTTTTTTTATCGGCATCAGAACCACTGGCTGCATCAATATTATCAATTACGTAGTTTACGTTACCGATAACACGATAGAATAAGCGATAATGGTAAGATACCGTAGCACTGGTTTCTTGTCTAAATGAAGTCCAGTCTGCTTCAGCTGCAAACCAAGAAGTACGAGTCCAGGTACTTAAATCGTCGCCCATAAAATCAACAGCCAGCATCACACCACCCACACCTGGCTGGTTTTGTCCGCTATAGCGCTGAAAAAGATAACGATAAACTCCATTTAATGCCACGTTGGCATTATCTACTGTGGTAAATACCGCAGAATTATCTACCTGATCGGTAGGGGCTGTGGTTAAGTAGTCTTTTTTACAGGCACCCAAAGTAGAAACTAATAGGGCTGTAAGTAATATAATTTTAGTTTTTTTCATGATTCGCCTATTATTATAGTGTAACATTTAATCCGAAACTGATGGTTCTGCTTGGCGTATAGGTGGTACTGTTTACACCATCATAAGCTTCAGTTGGATTCATTCCTTTTCTCTTTGAAATCATACCCAGGTTTTCTCCGGCAATAAATACTCTGGCACTGCCAATGTCTAATTTGCTTAAGATAGATTTAGGCAATTTGTATGCCATGCTCACGTTTTGGAAACTTACATACGAAGCATCAATTAACCATCTGTTAGAAGTGGTATTAAAGAAAGAAGATCTTCCAACATCCAATCTTGGAATATTGGTGATTTGCCCAGGAGTAGTCCAAGAGTTCAATACATCTTTGTGTAAAGCTTTACCATAAGTAGCAATACCCATTAAACCGGCATACTCACCATCATAAAACTTGCCACCAATTTGGTAATTGATTAGGAAGGATAATGATAAGTTTTTATAGTTGAATGTATTGCTTACAGAACCGGTTAAATCTGGAATTGCAGTACCAGAATAATCGTATTTAGCATAACTAGGGTTGGTAGTATAGGCTACATTATTCAATACTCTGATATCTGTAGGTGTAAGTGAGCTATCAAATACATACAGTGCAGCACCATCGGCCGGATCTACACCACCCCACTGGCGTAACCAGTAGCTGTATAAATCTTTACCTACTTCTCTACGCTTGGTACCAGAAGTAATAACTGGGTTAGAGGCAGGTAATTCGGTAATACGGTTTTTCAAGAAAGTCCAATTGGTTAAGATATTCCAGCTGAAATCTTGTTTTCTGATAATATCTCCACCCAATTGTACTTCAAGACCTTTGTTATACATGGCACCAATGTTTTGGTTGATGCTGGTAACCGGTCCTGAAATAGGCAATGGTACAGAGAACAATAAATTAGAAGAACCTCTTTTGAAATACTCCACTTCACCGGTTAATCTTCTGTTAAATAAAGAGAAAGATACACCTGCGTTTAAGGTATTAGAAGACTCCCACTGTAAAGCTGGGTTTGATGCACTAGATAATAAAATACCCGGCTCAGCACCGTTATTCCAACCTAAATCGTAAAATGCCTGATAAGCATAGTAAGACGATAAACCATCGTTACCTACTTCGCCATAAGATACTTTTGCTTTTAAATCGTTAACCCACTCTACGTTCTGCATGAAGTTTTCTTTTGAGATTACCCATGAAGCACCGGTAGAATAGAAAGTACCCCATCTAGATTCTGGAGCGAAACGAGAAGAAGCATCTCTTCTAACTGATCCTTCTAAAAAGTACTTATCATCGTAGTTATAAGTAGCTCTGCTGAAATAAGATTCGATTTTATACATATCGGCAGCACCGCCAGCAGATCTTGGAGTTACAAAGTTAGGGAACTCGGTATTACCTGCTAAGATTAAACCTTGTTTAGAAGCATCTAGTGTTCTTGATTCGAAATCATAGTTCTCGTGTGCAGCTAATACACTTACGGTATGCTTACCAAAGGTTTTATCATAATTTAACATCTGGTTAAACGTGTAACTACGGTTAAAGCTAGATGCTTTAGAACCATAACCCGCATAGGTTACCCCATCGCCCACTGTTTTATTCCAGAATACAGTCGAAAACGCATTACGCAAGTCTGTACTGATATTGGTTTTAAAAGTGAAATCTTTTAAAAATTTGATTTCTACATAACCTCTGGCATTCAATGCATTTCTTCTGGCAATATTGTCGTTCAACATGGTTTCATAAACCACATGACGGCCTGCAGAAGCACCACCCGGACGGTTAACCGCTCCTGGATGCTGACCAAAGTCAAACCATTGCTGGCCACTTGCGGCATCCATAACCGGATTTCCATTAGCATCGTAAGCACGTACCGGATAAATGGCACCCATACCACGAGTAAACTGGAATGGGTTAATAAAACTACTTGCATTACCCGAAGCGGCATCGTAGGCATTATTTCCAGTAGACATAGTTCCGGTTAAATTTAATCCGGTTTTAAGCCAAGATTTAACCTGTGAGTTTACATTTACACGGCCGCTGAATCTTTCGAAATCAGATTTCATTACCCAACCTTCATCATTTAAATAACCAAATGATACGAAGTAATCCGATTTACCATTATTACCGCTTAAGCTAGAGTTTAAATCTGTTCTCTTGCCGGTTCTTTGCATGTAACTGGCCCAATCAAAATCATTGTATAATAATGATGCACCCGGATTTAATTTACCGTTTGTACCCACTAATTGAGCAGTAGGAATATTAAATGGATTATAAACCAATTGTGTACCTACGTTTGCAGAAGCATAAGTTGCAGCTGCAGCAGGCAAATCGGCAGTACCAGAAGCCGGATATACACGGTTATGGTAAATGGCTTTCCAATAAGCTTCGTGGTAATTCATCGCACCTACGCGGTCATATTCAGGAATACCACGCTGAGAAAAACCTTGATTTAAGCTTACGTTAAATTTAGGCTCGCCCAATTTACCTTTTTTGGTAGTGATGATAATTACACCATTACCGGCACGGGCACCATATAATGCAGATGATGAAGCATCTTTCAATAAGGAAACGCTTTCAATATCATTTGGGTTAATATCGCCGATGTTACCATCATAAACTGCACCATCTAAAACGTATAATGGTGAGCTTGAAGCAGAATAAGAACCAAAACCACGAATACGAATAGAAGAACTGGTTCCTGGCTGACCATTAGAAGCGGTTGCCTGAACACCCGGAGCGATACCGGCAAACACATTACTAATGTTTGTAGTTACTCTGCTTTCTAAATCAGTAGCGCTTAGTGAAGCAATAGAACCCGTAATGGCTTCTTTTTTTGCTGTACCATAAGCTACTACTACTACTTCTCCTAAAAGTTTAGAATCAGTACTTAAGCTGATATTTACTACTTCTCTGGTACCCACACTCACTTCTTGTGTGCCATAGCCTACATAAGTAAATACTAAAGTAGCGGTGTTCCCAGAAACTTTAATGGAAAATTTACCATCAGCAGCTGTTTGAGCTCCAGAGGTAGTTCCTTTAACTTTTACGGAAACCCCTGGTAATGGTAAGCCGTCTTCTTTGGCGGTTACCGTACCTGTTACGGTTCGATCTTGCGCTAATGCACTAGTGGCAACTAAAAGCAAGATGAACAAACTTTGTAAGAGTTTTTTCATACAATTTTTGATTAAGATTATGATTGATTAATAATTATTTATCAATTTAAATATGCGAATGATAAACGTGATAACAAAAAAAGTTTTAACATTTTTTTAACATTTAACTATTAAATGATTAAGAATCAGATTATTAAGTTTAATTTTTTTAGTAGATAAATAACAAGGTAAGCGGGCAAAACCGAGACTTAAAGGCCACGATAAGTCGATCTGTAAACCATTTCTTAATCACCAGAAATTAAAAACACATTAAATATTAATCATCCGGCGTATAAGGTTTTACGGAATAACATAGTGGATTAAACCTAGCGTTACTAAATAAGCAGGTATAACAGTATGGCTGTATGCCCACCTCTCTGAATTGCGGCACTTAGCCCCGCTACTAATTGGCCAGCAAGGTTGCTATGCTTTTTACTCAACGCAATTACTTGTAACCCTGCAGTTTTAAGTGCTAATAATAGAGTAAAGCACAGTGTATTCCTTATATTTTTCATATACTAAAACGTTATAGTAAATAAAATGCGATAAGGAAAAGGAGTAGATTAAATTTCATTAAATACTAAATCGCATCCAACTATACATTAAAAATATTTTTATAAATAATTGATTATCAATTAAATAAATTTATTATTGATGGATATTCTTAACAATAAAAAAGATTGTAAATACCCTGTTTTGAGAAAAATTAAAAATATTTACTACTATGTATTGCATAATACTAAATAATACATATATCTTTGTATTATGATAATTGAGAATACACAAACCCAAATGAGGAAGGGGATACTCGAATACTGTATCCTATCTGTAATTTCCCGAGGGGAAATTTATGCCTCAGATATCATCAATGAGTTAAAAAAGGCCAAACTCTTGGTGGTTGAGGGTACTTTGTACCCGCTGTTAACCCGATTAAAAAACAATGGCCTGTTAAGTTATAACTGGGTAGAATCTAATTCAGGGCCGCCCAGAAAATATTACGAATTATCGGCCGAAGGCCTACATGTGTTAAGCCAACTGGATAAAACCTGGGAAGAATTGGCCTTTGCGGTACAAACTTCGCTCGACGTAAGAAATCAAAAACAAGACAATACTCCATCAGAATCTATTAAAAAAGTTAAAAAACAAAGCCATGAATAAGACCATCATCATTAATATAAACGGCATCGTATTTCATATTGAAGAGGATGCTTATGATGTGCTGATTAAGTACATGAACGAAGTGAAAAAACACTTTGGCGATTCTGCCGACAGCTATGAAATTGTAAACGATATTGAAAACCGCCTGGCGGAAATGTTTACCGAAAAACTGGCAGAAAGCGGAAAAGAAGTAATTGTGTTAACCGACGTTGATGCTGTAATTGCACAGATGGGTAAACCCAGCGATTTTGACTTGAATGAAGAAGAAAATCATGAAGAAGCCCCTGCTTACAGCACCAAAACTGAACGGAAATTATTCCGCGATACCGATGACCGGATTGTAGGCGGTGTTTGTGCCGGTATTGGTCATTATTTTGGTGTAGAACCGCGGTGGATACGTGTAATTACTTTAATAGCTATAATTTTTGGCGGAACTGGTTTGTTTTTATACCTGCTTTTGTGGATTGTAATGCCAAAAGCAGCTACCCGGGCCGATAAAATGGCCATGAAAGGCGAAGCGCCTAATCTCCAAAATTTTAAAAAGAATTTTGATGAAGAGATGCAATCTGTAAAAGAAAATTTGGGTAAAGCCGGACAAGAGGTTCAGCCATTTTTTCAACGCTTAGGCCGCTTCGTTGAACAACTATTCAGCCATTTGGCAAAGTTTTTAGGAAGTACCGGTAAAGTGATTTTAAAAATCATTGGAGCCTTTATTGTGCTGATGGGAATCATTATTTTATTCTCTTTATTTGTAGGACTTTTAGCAGTACTGGGTATTTGGAGTGGAGCAGATTTACCCGTTTTTCCGTTCAATGTAGTTAATCCTGAATATCAATACGCTTTATATATCAGTGCATTTATTGTGGTATTGGTTCCTCTAATCTGGCTAATATTGTTTGCTTTAAGGGTGTTATTTAACCATGCAACCTTAAACAGAAATATTTCTTTCGGTTTACTAATTGTTTGGTTGCTGGCTTTGAGCACCGGCCTATATTATGGATTTAAAACCGGCGGTGAGTTTAGAGAAGAGGCCCGGTTTTCGCAAAACACCGCCCTTAAACCTTATCCGGTTTATTATCTGGAATTAAACGAAGAACGCTTTCTGACTAAACAAGATAGTATAGATTATCAAGTAGACCAAAATGGTTTTAATGGCCGGGTTATTATTAATAACAGCAATAATGATTTACCCGATAATTTTGAATTGAGTATTGAAAAAAGTGATGTGCCAGAACCAATACTTATAACTGAGTATAAAGCCAATGGCAAAAATTTCCAAACTGCTTTAGCATTGGCAAAAAAGATTCAGTACCGTTTTATACAAACCGATTCTACCTTGCGGTTTGACAAAACAATAAATATTAAAACTGGTGAGTTATGGCGTAACCAAGGTGTAAAACTCATCTTAAAAGTTCCGCAAAACACCCGCTTAGTTATTCATCCGGAATTGAACCGCCGCCTAAATAATTACAACCTATATGATTGTATGCCCGAAGACAAATATGTACCCAGCGAATGGATCATGGCTGCCGATGGTTTAAGCTGTAAAAATGATTCGCTATACAAACAAAACAGAATCAGAAAAGGTCTGGAATAGTATTTTTTAAACTAAAATTAAACCCTGCCTAAATATCTGAGCAGGGTTTTTTTATGCCTAAAATTTGGTTAGATCGGCCAGCTAAGCTTATACTTGTACATCATGGTTTCTACACAACAGCTTTACGAGATTTACCTTCAGCATCCGGTTATTTGCACCGATACCCGCAAAATTACCCCGGGTTGTTTATTTTTTGCCTTAAAGGGCGATAGTTTTGATGGTAATCTTTTTGCCAAACAGGCTTTGGATGCCGGAGCGGCCTATGCGGTGGTAGATCAAAAAAATCTGGACGACGAACGTTTGCTTTTGGTAGCAGATGGATTGATTGCTTTACAGGATTTGGCCCGTCATCATCGGCAAAACTTAACTATTCCGGTTATCGGTATTACCGGCAGTAATGGCAAAACCACTACCAAAGAGTTGTTGTATGCCGTTTTAAACGAAAGATACTGCACTTTTGCCACCCATGGCAATCTCAACAATCATATTGGTGTGCCGATAAGTTTATTATCTGTTTGCGCAGACGTAGAAATAGCCATTATTGAAATGGGCGCTAATCATCAGAAAGAAATTGAATTTTTATGTGGGATTGCACAGCCCACACATGGCTTAATTACCAATGTTGGTAAAGCGCATTTAGAAGGTTTTGGTGGAATTGAAGGGGTGAAAAAAGGAAAAGGGGAGCTTTTTGCTTATTTAGCAAAAACGGCAGGCATTACTTTTGTAAATCGCGATAGCCGTGATTTGGTAAGCATGAGCAGAGCCCACGAATTAGAAAATGTGGTTTTTTATGGCAAAGGGATAGATAATTTTGTTTCTGGAGAAATCCTGGCTGATGCTCCTTTTTTAAGTGTGGCCTGGCAACGCCATCGAATGGAATTTGGCGAACAGCAATTTGAAGTAAACACCCACCTTACTGGAACTTACAACTTAGAAAACATATTGGCTGCCATTGCCGTAGGTTGTTTATTTGAGCTTCAACCCGAAGAAATCAATAAAGGTATTAGCAATTATATTCCCAGCAATAACCGTTCGCAGATTAGCAAAACCGAAAACAATACGCTTATTTGCGATTATTATAATGCCAACCCCAGCAGCATGAATGCTGCACTAGATAATCTACAAAAATTACCAGCCCAAAATAAAGTATTAATTTTAGCTGATATGTTTGAATTAGGCCAAGAATCTCCTCAGGAACATGCGGCTATTATTAAAAAAGCATTATCGGTAAATGCCAATCGCTCTATTTTTATTGGCGATGATTTTTATGAGCAAAAACAAGCCGAAGGCGAATATTATGCCAGTACTACCGAAGCTTTTGAAGCCTTAAAAGCCGATCCGGTAAAAAATGCTACCGTTCTGGTTAAAGGATCTCGGGGTATGAAACTGGAAAATTTGATCGAATTGCTTTAGCTATAGAAATGGTTGAAACCATTTTTAATAGTATTCCAAACTCATAGCCCACGATTTAAATCGTGGGCTAAATAATAAAAAACAATAGCCCCGGATTTAAATCCGGGGCTATCCTATTAAACCCAAATAAAAACGGTTTCAACCGTTTAAAAAAGGCTAATTTGCTTTTTCTACACGCAGGCCCACATCACTAATCTCACGTAAAGGGTTATCTCTCATGTTTTGTTCGAGTTCAAAAACATAAGTTCCTTTGGCAGCGAAACGGTAATTTAGAAATAAGGGCAAACGATAGCTATATAAATTACCAGAACCGGTACCCAGCCACTCGCCATCCGGGTTAGCTAGAACAAATTCTTTACGAATGGTTTTCACTTTTTTACCCGGACCAATTTCGCGAATGCGAATAAAAATATTGGCGTATTTATAATCCGCCGTATGGCGAAGATTAATTAAAACATGATAAGGAACAGTATAATCTTCAACCTTCACTTGTACCCGTACCGGCTTTACGTAAGTCCAGGTGCTGTTCTGGATTGGGTAATGCTCATCTACCAAAGCATTGGGATTCTGGCAAGAAACCAATACCAGCAACATCAAAAAAGCCGAATAAACTAATTTCATCAACTATTCCGGTTTAGGAGGATTGGGTCTGTTGCGGTTAGTATTGTTTCTCCGGTTGTTATTGTTTCTCGAAGCGTTAGGATTGGTATTTGCAGCCGGAACATTGGTGCCTGCGGCTGCAGAATTCGCATTCGGTGTTGTTGCAGCAGCCGGTTTTCTATTCCTATTATTGCGGTTGTTGTTTTTATTCCGGTTACGGTTTTTATTATCTAAACGGGTTAAACTATCCTGACCAACCACATTTTCATAATCCAATACTTTAGCAGCAGGGGCAGCTTCCACTTCGGCGGCTAAATCAACCAAATCTTCAGGCTTTTCGCCCTTTTTATTCAATTCTTTAATCTCTTTTACCCGGCTGGCATGCAAAGGAACCCAGTTTTCATCATCCGGGTAAGCAAACCACATCAATTTTTTAAAAATATCTGTTTTTTGCAATCTGGCATTTCCACGTAGCGTTTCTAAGCGGTCTGCATTTTGCGGAATGTCTTTCAGGGCATCCATATAGGTATCCAGCTCATAATTGAGGCAGCATTTTAACTTGCCGCATTGGCCGGCCAGTTTCAGGGTATTTAAAGAGAGGTTTTGATAACGGGCTGCAGCCGTAGAAACCGTTTTAAAATCGGTTAACCAAGTAGAGCAGCATAATTCACGGCCGCAAGAACCAATTCCGCCCAAACGGCTGGCCTCTTGGCGCATGCCTATCTGGCGCATTTCAATTCGTACCCTAAATTTTTCAGCCATTTGCTTAATCAATTCACGAAAATCCACACGGCCCTCGGCGGTATAATAAAAAGTAGCTTTGGTCTTATCGCCCTGGTAATCTACATCGCTCAGTTTCATGGCCAAGCCTAAAGATTTAGCCAAAACCCTTGCCTTATGCATGGTTTCAAACTCAGTTTCTTTAGCCAGTTTCCATTTTTCTACATCCGCAGGCGTAGCCTTACGGGTAATTTTTTTAGTTACATCATCTAAACGCACATTGCGCTTTTTCAATTGCATGCGCACCAGTTCGCCGGTTAGCGAAACATGGCCGACATCGTAGCCGCTGCTGCCGGTTTCTACCACCACCAGCTCGCCGTTTTCTAAATAAATATTTTCTGAATTAAGGAAAAAATCCTTGCGGGAACCTTTAAATTTTATCTCAACAACATTAAAGACTTTATAATTAGAGGGCATATCCATATGGGATAACCAATCATAAACATCTAACTTACTGCAACCATTAGTCATGCATGCACCGTTGCTTTTACAACCTGCAGGGGCACAACCTCCTGATGAACAACTTCCACATCCCATAATTAAGCAAATATATGTTGAGTCCCCTCGGGGAGCGTATTAAACTTTAAAATCTTAACGAATTGTAAAGATACATCTAAAAATAAAATTTTAGGATTAGCATTCCGCTCAATATGGTAATGCGCCTTTTCCAATTCGGCAATAATGGCTTCGGCCTTGCCTAGGCTCAATACTTTTTGCGCAAAATTAAGCGCCACCAAACGTTCATTTTCTGGCAAACGGACCAATTCAGGTGCTTCCGAAAGCAATAAAATGCATTCTCTTAAAAAATGAATACCGTAGCGTAAAAAAACTTTCTGATTTTCTCTGCCCGATTTGGCAATTACTTCCACAAAGTCCAAAATTGAAGCACCCTTGTCGGTAAAAGTAATCCGCATCCAATCGGTAAATAATTGAAAATTGTCGCTTTCTAAACCTTTAAGCAATGTTAAAGCAGATGCCATATTACCTTCACTTAAAAAAGCCACTTGTTTGGCCCTTTCGGGCGATACCGATTGAGCAATGAGGTAACTTTCTATCTCTGCATCTGAAAGCGCAGGAACTTTAACCAGCTGTGTTCTGGATAAAATGGTACTCAAAATCTGGTCCTGGTTTTGAGCAACCAACAGAAATAAAGTTTTATGAGGTGGTTCTTCAATAATTTTTAGCAAGGTATTCCCCGCTTTATCCAGGTATTCGGGCAACCACATAATCAACACCTTATACTCGGCTTCAAAAGGTTTTAAACTTAATTTTTGAAGTATCTGATGACACTCCGCAATATTGATGTTAGCCTGTTTATTTTCAGCATCCAGACTATTACGCCAGGTATCCAAAGCCAAATACGGATTGCTTAGAAAAGCTTCCCGCCAATCGGAAATAAAGGTTTGAGCCGTATCTTCTTTGTGCTTGGCAAAAAAGGGATAAGAAAAATGTAAATCGGGGTGAATGAGTTTACTGTACTTACGGCAAGAACTACATTCGCCGCAGCTATCATCTGCCAAAGGGTTTTGGCATGAAATATATTGGGCATACGCCACGGCCAAAGCCAGACTTCCGCAACCTTCTGCACCTAAAAATAATTGCGCATGACTTATTCGGTCCGATTTAACGGTATCTATCAGGTGTTTTTTTACCTCTTCCTGTCCAATAATCTCAGAGAACTGCATGCTGCAAAATAAGAAAATTTTGAGTAGAACAGGGAACGCCTCCGGGACTTAAATCTCGGAGACGTTCTGAAAAAATAACTAGAGGGGATTAGGGCGCCGGCTCGGTAGTGAAAAAATTAACTGCTCCATAACCAATACCAGCGCTGGTAATTACATAAGCTCTATAATAATAGGTAGTAGCGGGTTCTAATTCTACCATGATACTGGTAAAAGTAGTTTCATTAGGGCCTTCGTCTGTCTTAAAATTATACAAATATGGATTAGGGTTAGTACTCCAGCAAAGCCCGGAAGTATTAATGCTGGCACCGCCATTACTGATTACGGTTCCACTAGATTCTGCACTATTATGAGTAATATTAATTGGTTTTTGGGTGGTTAATGTTGCAATTAATGGTTCATTATCGGTTGGAGGAGGCGTAATTGCTGGATCTTTTTCACAAGATACAGCCAGCATAAGCAGAAGGACTATACTCACTAGAATATGTCCGATGGGGTAAGATGATTTTTTCATGAACGTTTCTTGATTAATAATGTACTATGCAATTTAATTCAGCAATGATTTAAAATCATGCTTTTTCCGACGAGTAGACATAAAACCCGGATGAATGATAGAATTAGATGGACGAACAGCTAAACGGGTTCTTTTTGTTGTGGGTGTAACCAGTCATTCCAAAATCAGACTAAATACTAACTGACTGACGTTATCCATTGTAAAAATCTAAGCATGAGCAATAAACAAATCCATAATCTCATTTATTTAAAAGAAAGAAGGCGAATTTTAAGAAAAAATCTAACCGCCGCAGAGGCTGTTTTGTGGGAATTGCTAAAAAATGAACAGGCAGGGAGAAAATTCAGGAAACAGCATAGCATCGAAAATTACATTGTTGATTTTTATTGTCCGGCTGAGCGTTTAATTATTGAGTTAGATGGAGAGATTCATAATAATTTGGGGCAGGCCAATGCAGATTATGCTCGTGACCAACGTTTAAAAATATTAGGGTTCCGTGTTTTAAGATTCGAAAATAGTTTGGTGTTTGATCATCCCGATAGGGTAATTGAAATTATTAAAACGAGTTTTACCTCTCCGAACCCCTGCTAAAAACAGGAGGGGAATTTGAATATCGTTGCTCCCCTTAATTAAGGGGAGCTGTCCGTAGGACTGAGGGGTATATTTTACCTCCCCGTCCCTTTGGGACACCCCTCCTAAAATTAGGAGGGGAATTTTCAGGTAGAATAAGCACCTTTGTACATGCCCCGCATCCTCGCTTTTGATTATGGCACCAAACGTATCGGCTTAGCCGTTACCGACCCTATGCAAATTATTGCCACCGGTTTGGAAACCGTTCATCCAAAAGATATTGTAGCCTACCTCAAAAAATACCTGCAAACAGAAACCGTGGAATGTTTTGTGGTGGGCGAGCCCAAGCGAATGGATGGAACAGCTTCACAATCAGAATCTCATATTAAAGGTTTTATGGGTGTTTTGAAAAAAAACTTCCCTGAAATACTGATTGAGAGAATGGACGAACGTTTTACTTCAAAAATGGCTTCGGCGGTAATTGCGCAAAGCGGATTAAAAAAAATGGACCGACAGAATAAAGAAAGGGTTGATACCATTTCGGCCACTATCATTTTACAATCTTATCTTGAGAAAAAATCGCATGGTTTTTAATCTCCAAAAGCGGTTTTAAATCCTAAAAATCAAAATACCTACCTTTACGGTATGGAATTAATAGGTGCAGAGCTGAATCATTACCTGGAAAACGGGGTAGAGCCCGAATCGGAATTACTCCAAAAAATTAACCGGGAAACACATCTCAAGGTATTAATGCCACGTATGCTTTCCGGACATTATCAGGGCCGGGTACTCAGTATGTTAAGCAAACTGAACCGTCCAAAATGTATTCTGGAGGTTGGCACTTTTACCGGCTATGCTACACTTTGCCTGGCCGAAGGCTTAAGCAGCGATGGCCAAATTCACACCATCGATATCAATGAAGAATTGGAAGAAATGGTTCGTGGATATTTTAATCAGTCTGCCTGGAGTAAACAAATTCATTACCATATTGGCCATGCCGCAGATATTATTCCAAAACTTAAGCTGAAACCCGATTTGGTTTTTATTGATGCCGATAAAAAGAATAATGCCCTTTATTACGATTTAATTTTTGACCATCTACCCTCGGGCGGACTGATTTTGATTGATAATGTACTTTGGAGCGGTAAGGTTTTGGAAACCGGAAAGATGGATAAAGACACCTCGCTGATTAATGAACTGAATGCCAAAATTAAAGCCGACCCAAGAGTAGAACAATTGATTTTACCTATCAGAGATGGTTTATGGCTTATTCGTAAAAAATAAATGAGATGAAAAAATTAGGCTTTTTTATTTTCTTTTTATTGGGTTTTCTAGCTTTAAGTGCTCAAACTGCCGACCAGCTGTATATCGAAACCTATAAAGATTTAGCCATCCAAAAAATGAATCAACACGGGGTTCCGGCCAGTGTTATTTTGGCCATTGCCATGCACGAATCGGCCAGTGGGACCAGCAAAATTGCCCGGCATCTGAATAACCACTTTGGCATTAAAGGAAAAAATAAGTCAAAAATATTGCGTTCGGCTTATAAGGGGTACGATTCGGTAGCCCACTCCTATGCCGATTTTATCAGACTTTTGGAAGAAAAACCCGTTTTTAATAAATATTTTAAGCTTTACACCGCTTACGATTATAAAAATTGGGTTAGAGGAATACAGCGGGGTGGTTATGCACACAGTAAAACATGGGGCAGCCAGGTAATCGCTTTTATTCGCAAATATCAGCTTGAGCAATACGATAATAGGCCTTCGGTTTTAACAGATTCTACTCAAATTGCCGTAGAAGCGGCAGAAGAACCCGGCTTTGTATTACCCGGCATTCGGATTTATAAAGTTAAAAAGGGTGATACCCTTTCGGGGATTGCTAAACGTTTGGGTACCAGCGTAAAAGTGTTAATGAATAAAAATTACTTAAAAAGTACCAACATACGTCCCGGACAAAAATTGAACTATTAGCATGAACAGACTCCTGATTGTAGGCCTTTTTAGCATTTTGATATTCAGTTCGTGTAAAACGAAAAAGCTGGTGCAGTCGCAAAATAGTGGTAAATACACTGCCGAGGCTTACATTGAACGTTTCAAAAACATCGCGGTAGCAGAAATGAATAATCATGGCATTCCGGCAAGTATTAAGCTGGCGCAGGGTTTGCTAGAATCGGGTAACGGAAACAGCGAATTGGCTTTACAGGCAAATAATCATTTTGGTATAAAATGTGCTTCAGACTGGCGAGGGAAAAGCATCAGAAAAGATGATGATGAGAAAGATGAGTGTTTTCGGGTGTATTCCAATCCGGAAGATTCTTATAAAGACCATTCGGAGTTTTTAAAACGCAAACGTTATGCAGCTTTATTTGAATTAAAGAAAAGCGATTATGAGGGTTGGGCAAAAGGACTGAAAGCCGCTGGTTATGCTACTAATCCTAAATACCCCGAATTATTAATCAGCTTAATTGAACGTTATAACCTCAACCGCTTTGATGCGATAGATAGGCCATTAGATAGGATTAGGCGGGAAGAAAAAGTGCTGACAGAAATAGTGAAAGAAATACCGCAGGAAAAGAAATTAGAAGTAGTTAAAGCTCCTGTTGGCTTAAAAATATACGAAGTTAAGGCTGGAGATACCTTATTTTCTATTTCAAAGCGTTTTGGCTTAAGTGTAAATGACTTAAAGGCCATCAATAATATTTATAATGATAACGTTAACCTGGGCCAGCTGCTGGTGGTATCTAAGTAATTGTTAAGGTTTGTTAAACAGGTAATTAGTAGCCAAAATACACTTAGATTTATTGCGAATTGAAGAAACTGTTGTTATATCTGGTATTGATGCTTTGCGGCGCTGAATTAAGGGCTCAAGAGAGAAATCTGCAGGGTGTGGTTTTTGACAGGGATACTAAAATACGTCTTACCCGGGTTTCTATTCTCAATACCCGAACACAAATCGCTTTTTATAATAATACCAAGGGCGAATTTAAAACTAACGCACAAACCGGCGATGTTTTAATTGCCCGGTTAGAAGGATATCGGTCTGATACTGTTAAAGTTGGTCAGGCCAATGATATCATATTTTATCTCCGTAGGAATAGTATCCGTTTAAAAGAAGTAGTGATTAAAGATACCGTGCAATCGCCATCAAAAAGGTTGAAAGAAATACAAGAAGATTACAAAGATATTTACCGCCTGGGCAATAGCTCTGATATATTTACTATTGGTGGCGGAGGCGGTGCGGGTTTAAGTATTGATGCTTTGTATAGTGCCTTTAGCAAAGAAGGTAAAGATGCCCGCAAGCTGCAAAAAATACTGGATAGAGATTATAAAGAACTGGTTATCGACTACCGGTTTACTCCGGCATTGGTTCAGCAGGCTACCGGATTAAACGGCAGCAGACTCCGCGATTTTATGCAGCAATATCGCCCAACTTATAATTTTGTACTAGAAGCCAACGATTACGAATTGGTTCGTTTTATTCAGGCCAGCTATCAGAAGTATTTAAAAAACCCTGCGGCTTATCGCTTACCCTCTTTAAAATAAGGATTTTTTAGGCCTTCTTTTTACGCAGATTTAAATAATCGAGAAAATATAAAAGCTTAATAGACAAACTGTTGTTTTGCGGTGAGCTTAGCGTATTACTAAAATTACTTCCGTAACCCGGTTTTAACATGTTTTCTTGAGTAAAGGCGGCGTCTTTCCAGGTTAAGCTAAACTCGCTGCCTGGTGCAAACTGCCAGGTATATACCATATCGATATTAAAAGTATTAAAATTAAGATCTTTACCGGCTCCATCATAAGTAGTATTGGCCTGTAAACTGCCATCATCTAATAAATTATAGAAAGATTTGTTGCGACGGTCTGACCAATAATGACGGGCAATGAAGGTAATACCCATCCGGTTATTGAAAGTGTATTTGGCATCGAAAGAGCTTTCTACCGTATGGCGGTTGTAGGTAGAAAAAATAACCTGATTGCTGGTTTCGTCAAAATCTATAAAACCGGCATAATTAAAACGGGGTTCTACTTCTAAATCTACCCCTAAAGCCACTTTATCGTTTACTCTAAAATTTTGATAAAAGCCATAACCAAAACCATAGCCATTTAAAAGCTGTTTATTACGATAGGCCAAATAACCTCCGCCATTATACCTTTTAGCCCGGTTACTATTAAAGCTAATGCTAACACCTCTGCTTTGGCCGGTTTTAAATACTTTGCCTGCTGTACGGGGTTCAAAAAAATCGTTGCCCTCAAATTGGATATCAGCATTCATATTAATAGATGAGAAGTTTTTAAACTGCATCCAGGTACCAAGGCCCAAGCCAGACGATTGATAAGAATTGGGTTTAAAACGCTGTGAATAGTTAAAATTAAACCAGTTTTCCCACTGATTGTACCATTTACTGGGTTTATAGATATTGTAAGAAAAGTTCAGTCCGTTTTCAATATAATTGTTATTGTACATGATACCCAAATCGTTTGAATCGAATTGATTATCTACTAAGCTTTGATTAAGGTTCCAAGTAAAAGTTCCACTCTGTTTCCCCAAAGATAAATCATAGCTATAACCGTTTGAATCTTCATTATCGGCACCACCATTAATTCGGCTCGTTTTACCCCCACCCCTAACAAAATATTTATTGTTTTTGTCATTCAGACTAAACAAAAAGGCACTCACATTGGCATCGTAAGCACTTCCGGCACGAGTAACATTCGTATTCAAAAAGCTAACTGATGAGTTGTTTTTAAGTGATTGATCTAACACCAGAATATTATAATTGCTTAAAGGTTGGGTTTCCACAAAACGTTGTTCACCCAAATCATTTTCAACCAAGGCCTGCATTCTTTTAGTTATCGCATTAAAAAATCCAATTCCCAAACCTTTAGCAGTTCTGCCTGATATTTTAGTAGCATTTAATATTCGGCTTTCTGAAGGATTTTCAATTATACGCTCATTAGGCTGAAGCTGTCCATTAACACTGTAAAAATTAACAGGTCGACCGCCCACCCTTCTCGAATAAAATAAATCTCCTTTATTAAACAATTCCGTTCCCTCGGTAAAAAACTGACGGTTTTCATCAAACTTTACTTCAAAAGGCGACAAGTTTAATACCTGATTATCTGATTTCACCTGGCCAAAATCCGGTACCAGCGTCATATCCAACGTAAAACTCTGATTAATACCATATTTTACATCCATACCACCATTAAAAGAGCCGCTGGTGTTTTTTATACCTGGCGTATTGGCCGGATAATGGTTAACAAAGCTGGATACATAAGGAGAAAATGATAAACGTAGTGGCGCCTTAATGTTTTCAAGACCCTCTAATTCGCCTTCTTGGTTAATAAATCCGTTTACATTTGGATCTAAAGGATTCCAAAATAACTGCTGATTGGCATTCTGTCGCTTACGGGTAATATTTAATCCCCAACTCTGAACAGCTTTATTAGAAAAACGAAGTGCAGAGTAAGGTATTTTCAGTTCGGCAGTCCAACCCAGATTATCAATTTTAACTGCACTTTCCCATACTGCATTCCAATTCGGATCTTCATTACCAGATAGCGAATATTTGGCATCGAACTGAGAACCTGCAGCGGTTACGTAAAATCCATTGGCGTTAATCCTATCCAAATAAGTATCAAAAGCTATCCCAAAAAAATCGGCATTCCCTACACGGTCTCTCGGCGCAATTTCACGGGCAATACTGTCCGGATTGGCATCAAACATTCTTGCCGAAACATAAATAGCCACATCATCATATAAAATTTTAACTTCTGTTTTCTGATCTTCCTGTTCTAATCGGCCGGGGATAGGCCTTAATTCTGTAAATCCATTCAAGGGGGTCACATTTTTCCAAACCGCATCGTTTAAATTACCATCAATCTTGGGTGCATTAACGGTTCTAACCGCAATGGTCTTTTTAATGGTTTGAGCAGAAATACCTCCAATAACTGTTAAGGTTAATAGAAAGGTCAAGAAAAATTTATTCATCACCGTTGTGTTTGTTGTTAACTATGACGCGATAAGCCCATAAAAGTTGCACCGATTATGTGTAATAATTTTGTGAACCTTCTGTTTATGCTAAATAATCATAAACGAAAACCATAAACAGAGATTGTATCATACTCAAATTTGTTACAGAAATGATACCTTTGTATGCATTTCTAATGCAACAAAAGCCTTTTTAAGATGTTTCAAAATTTACAAGATAAACTAGACCGTGCTTTCAAAGTACTAAAAGGTCAGGGTAGCATTACCGAAATTAACGTGGCCGAAACCATGAAAGAGATCCGCAAGGCCCTCTTGGATGCCGACGTAAACTATAAAACGGCCAAAACTTTTACCGATGAGGTGAAAGAAAAGGCTTTGGGAGAAAACGTATTAACTGCTGTTTCTCCGGGTCAATTGCTTACTAAAATTATGAACGATGAGCTGGCCAGATTGATGGGCGGCGAAGCTTCAGACCTGAATTTAAGTGCCACTCCGACTGTAATTCTCATTGCCGGATTAAACGGTGCGGGTAAAACAACCTTCTCGGCCAAACTGGCTAATTATCTCAAAACGCAAAAAGGCAAAAAGCCCTTATTGGTAGCCTGCGATGTGTATCGTCCGGCTGCTATTACCCAACTGCAGGTTTTAGGAGAACAAACGGAGATACCGGTGTATGCCGATATCAATTCTAATAATCCTATCGGAATTGCCCAGGCCGGGATTGCCGAAGCCAAAAAGAACGGCCAAAATGTGGTAATTGTAGATACCGCCGGCCGTTTAGCCATTGACGAAGAAATGATGAATGAGATTGCAGCAGTAAAAAGCGCTACGCAGCCTCATGAAATTTTATTTGTAGTAGATGCCATGACCGGTCAAGATGCCGTAAATACCGCCAAAGCCTTCAACGACCGTTTAGATTTTACCGGCGTGGTTTTAACCAAACTGGATGGTGATACCCGTGGCGGTGCCGCATTATCTATTAAATCGGTGGTAAACAAGCCAATTAAATTTATTGGAACCGGCGAAAAAATGGAAGCTCTGGATGTTTTCTATCCGGATAGAATGGCTTCCCGTATTTTAGGAATGGGCGATGTGGTTTCATTAGTAGAACGTGCCCAGATGCAGTTCGATGAAAAAGAAGCTGCCGAACTCCAGAAAAAAATCCGCAAAAATAAATTCGATTTCAACGATTTCCTGAACCAGATTCAGCAAATCAAAAAAATGGGAAACATGAAAGATATCATGGGCATGATTCCGGGCGTTGGTAAAGCTATAAAAGACGTTGAAATTGACGATAATGCCTTTACCCCGGTTGAAGCCATTATCCGCTCCATGACCCCTTTTGAACGCGAAAATCCAGATAGCATTATCACCAGTCGCCGCAACCGGATAGCCAAAGGTTCGGGCACCAATATCACGGAAGTAAACAAACTCATTAAACAGTTTGAAGACATGCGCAAAATGATGAAACAATTCTCTAATCCGGCGGCAGCCGCCAAAATGATGCGGGGTATGCCGCAAATGCCGGGCATGAAGCGATAATTTCTTTTTCAAAACAATAAAACAGAACCATTTTAGTTTATACTGAAATGGTTTTTTTATGCTGGTAAAAACTTTTAGTAGTGCCGTTTACGGAATCGAGGCCATCAATATCACTATTGAGGTAAACATCAGTCCGGGAATTAAATATTTTATTGTTGGTTTGCCCGATAATGCCGTAAAAGAAAGCATGCACCGGGTAGAAAGCGCCATTCAAAGTTCTGGTTACCGCATGCCGAGACAAAAAATTGTGGTTAACCTGGCTCCGGCAGATATCCGCAAAGAAGGTTCTGCCTACGATTTAGCAATCTCGATAGGCGTTTTGGCCGCTTCGGGGCAATTGGCAGAAGAAAAGCTAGACAAATACCTCATTATGGGCGAGCTTTCGCTCGATGGAAGCCTGCAACCCATCAAAGGCGCTTTACCCATCGCCATACAAGGCAAAAAAGAAGGTTTTAAAGGATTATTTCTACCCAAACAAAATGCCCGCGAAGCCGCCATTGTTGCCGGACTGGAAGTATATGGCATTGAAAGTTTAAAGGAGCTGGCCGATTTTTTTAATGGGAAACACCAGCCTGAACAAACCGAGGTAAACACCCGGGAAGAATTTCTGAGAAACATTAACAGTTACGAGAGCGATTTTTCGGATGTAAAAGGCCAGGAAAATATCAAAAGAGCCTTGGAAATTGCAGCAGCCGGAGGCCATAACGTTATTTTGATTGGTCCGCCCGGAGCCGGGAAAACCATGTTGGCCAAACGTTTACCCACAATTTTACCGCCTTTAAATTTGCAGGAAGCCTTAGAAACCACCAAAATACACTCAGTAGCGGGTAAACTCGCTGCCACCGATTCATTAATGACCGTTCGACCCTTTCGTTCGCCGCACCATACGGTAAGTGATGTGGCTTTGGTTGGCGGAGGCGTACATCCGCAGCCGGGAGAAATTTCTTTGGCGCATAATGGCGTGTTGTTTTTAGATGAACTGCCCGAATTTAAACGCACCGTATTGGAGGTAATGCGCCAGCCGCTGGAAGAACGCCGGGTAACCATTTCCCGAGCCAAATTCTCAGTAGATTATCCCGCCAGTTTTATGCTCGTGGCTTCCATGAACCCTTGCCCATGCGGGTTTTACAACCATCCCGAAAAAGATTGCATTTGCGGGCCGGGATTGGTTCAAAAATACCTGAGTCGTATTTCCGGCCCATTGCTAGACCGTATCGATTTGCATGTGGAAGTTACGCCAGTCAATTTTAATGAATTATCATCAGAAAGGCTGACTGAAAAAAGTGAAACCATTCGCGAACGTGTAATCGTTGCCCGTGAAATTCAGCACGAACGTTTTAAAGAAAAAAAAGAAGTGTATTGCAATGCACAAATGAGTCCGCAAACGGTACGCACAATGTGTAAAATAGATAGCGCCGGGCAAACACTGCTGAAACAGGCCATGGAAAAACTAGGCCTGTCTGCCCGGGCTTACGACCGTATTTTAAAAGTAGCCCGAACCATTGCCGATTTAGACAAGAGCGAAACCATCGCTATCGAACATTTAGCCGAAGCCATCCACTACCGCAGCTTAGATAGAGAAGGCTGGGCGGGATGAAAATTAAAATAAATTAAACTATTTGTTCCATTATTAGTTAACTTTGTGGAGATAATTAGAAAAATCATTTTTTACGGAAAGTATTTCGAATTGTTTTATGGTGAACAAAACCGAAAAGTAAAAGATAAGATCGATGAAGTCCTGTTTATGATCAGTATCATTGAACGGGTTCCGACAAAATTTTTACAGCATTTAGAAGGAAGAAAAGGACTTTATGAAATCAGAATTGAGTTAGGCGGTAACATTTTCAGAATTTTCTGCTGTTTTGATGAAGGCAAACTGGTGGTTTTATTTAACGGTTTCCAAAAGAAATCACAAAAAACACCCCGAATAGAATTAGAAAAAGCGGAGCGTTTAAAACTGGAATACTTTAAAGAAAAGAGTCATGGAAAAAATTAAAAACATTAGCACATTTGAAGAGCATCTCGACAAACAATACGGTAAATCTGGTACTGTAAAACGCACCGAATTTGAAATTAAGGCAAAAGCTTTTGCCATTGGCGAACTTATTAAATCAGAACGTTTATCTGCACATCTAACCCAAGAGCAATTGGCTGAAAAAACCGGAACTAAAAAGAGTTTCATATCCAGAATTGAAAACGGCCACAGTGATATTCAGCTTTCTACTTTATTTAAACTATTAGAAATAGGTTTGGGAAGAAAGGTTTCTTTTACAATTGAATAACATAAGCTCAACATAGCTTTCGTAAATTAGTACATGATCAAAAACGCATTAAGCTTAATTCTTTTAATAGGATTTATATTCACTTCCTGTCAGGGCCAAACCAAAAAATCGGGCAAGGTAAATCCACAGGTAAACCTCAATCCGCCGAAAGGCAAAGCCATAGCCGCCTTTGCCGAAGGCTGTTTTTGGTGTTCAGAGCATATTTTCGAATCGGTTGCCGGTATAGATTCTGTAATTGCTGGTTATGCCGGCGGCACCACCGCCAACCCAACATATGAAGAAGTAAGTGCAGAAACCACCGGCCATGCCGAAGCCATTTTAATTTATTATAACCCGCAAAAAATAAGCTACCGCGAATTGTTGCGGGTATTTTTCGCTTCTCACGACCCTACCACTAGAAACCAGCAGGGACCAGATTATGGCTCCTCATACCGCAGTGTAATATTTTACCGCAATGCCGAAGAAAAAACCCGGGCCGAAATGGCTATCAAAGAATTACGCCAGGCCGGACAATTTAAGCGGCCCATTGTAACCGAATTACAGCCGCTCAAAACCTTTTGGCGAGCCGAAGAATACCACCAGGATTTTGCCAAAAAAAATCCGAACCAGGGCTATATCAAAAACGTATCAGAACCACGTTTCGAAAAGTTTAAAAAAGCCTATAAACCGGAAAAAAAACAATAAGCTGTCCTGAGATTTCATAATTTAGATATAACCGGAAGCTTACATCGCATCGAAAAATTGGAACAACAGGTAGATTAAACCTTAAATTCCTCAAAACCACCGAGAATTTGGTGGTTTTGTTTTTAAAGGATAGAGTGATGATTTTACGATAAATACGTATTTTAACCGCATGGATCATCAGGTACACACCTTAAAAAACGGTATTCGCATTTTATTAAAGCCCGCTCCTTCCGGTATTGCCCATGCCTGCATCCTCATTAATGCCGGCTCCAGAGATGAGCCGGCCGGCAAAGATGGCCTAGCTCATTTAATAGAACACCTGCTTTTTAAACGCACCGAACGCAGAAGTACCAACCAGATTTTGAATCGGCTGGAACTAATTGGCGCCGATTTAAATGCCTATACCACCAAAGAATATACCTGCATTCATGCTTCGTTTTTAAAGCAATATTTAGAAAGGGCTTTGGATTTGTTTGAAGATTTAACTTTCCATTCTACTTTTCCGGCAGACGAACTAATAAAAGAAAAAGGCGTAATTCTGGATGAAATTGCTTCGTACCTAGACCAGCCCGAAGAAGCCATTCAGGATGATTTTGAAGAACTGATTTTTAAAAATCATGCACTTGGACGGAATATTTTAGGCACGCCCGAAACGGTTAATCATTTACAACAAAGCGATATCCATCAGTTTATTAAAAGCAATTACCGCACCGACGAAATTGTGGTAGGTATCATCGGTGCTTATGAATTTAAAAAAGTAATCGCGGTAGCCGAAAAAATATTTGGCAACATTCCGGCCAATATCCCCGCCAGGGAAAGAAAACAACCGGCTGCTTATGTTCACGAAAAAATTGAACAAGCTAAAACCATTAATCAAAGCCATGCCGTAATTGGCAACCGGGCTTTTTCTGCGCATCATTCCTCCCGGGAAGCTTTGCTACTGCTCAATAATTTGCTAGGTGGCATGGGCATGAGCTCAAGGCTAAACCTCGAAATCCGGGAAAAATACGGGATAGCCTATACCATTGAGTCTAATTATATTCCGCTTAGCGATACCGGCATTTTCTCCATTTATTTAGGAACCGACCCGGAAAAATTAGACAAAGCACTAAAATTGGTAGACCGCGAACTTAAAAAATTAAAAAATCAGGGTTTAGGAACCCTGCAGCTGCACCAGGCCAAACAAAAGTTTATGGGTCAGATTGCTCTGGCCGAAGAAAACCGGCTGAACCTGATTATCTCCCTCTCTAAAAGCCTAATTGATTATGGCAGTATTGATACACTGGAAGAGTTTTTTGCCCGCATACAACATGTAGAAGCCAGTCAGTTGTTAAGTATTGCCAACGAAGTGTTCGACCCGCAAAAACTCAGTTATCTGATTTTTGAACCGCAGGAGAACTAAGGCCAAATCCGTATGTTTGTAGTATGAAATTGCCCATCATTGCCTACGGCGACCCGGTTTTAAAGAAAGCAGCTCAGGAAATCAGTCCTGATTATCCAGATTTTAAACAGCTGCTGGCCGATATGTTCGAAACTATGTACCATGCGCATGGTGTGGGTTTGGCTGCACCGCAGGTTGGCTTATCCATCCGTTTATTTATTATCGATGCTTCTCCTTTTGAAGAAGATGATGCCCAATTAAAAGGTTTTAAAAAGGTGTTCATCAATGCCAAAATAACAGATGAGAATGGCGAAAAATGGGCTTTTAATGAGGGTTGTTTAAGCATTCCAGACATACGCGAAGACGTAAACCGCCACCAAAATTTAAGCATTACTTACCAGGATGAAAACTGGCAATGGCATACCGAAACTTATAATGGTTTAGCCGCCCGGGTTATTCAGCACGAATACGACCATATTGAAGGTAAACTGCTTACAGACCGCTTAAGCCCGCTGCGAAAAGCCATGATTAAAAACCGGCTCGACGCCATTTCTAAAGGAATGGTAAAGGTGGATTATAAAATGAAGTTTCCGGCTTTAAAAAAGAAACGCTAATTATTTTTCGCGTTTTTTATCGCCCTGCGTAATTTGCTGAATAAAAGCACCCCAGGCAAAAGGGTTAAGTAACGGATTGGCGTAGCGCTGATTGATGTTTTTATTCATCATGGTGAGGTGCCTGTTCCTGAAATTCATCGATTGCATTTCTTGACCATCTCGCTGCAGCGTAGCCGCCATGGCCATAATACTTGGCCCAGAAACATTCTTTTTTGCTATTTCCAGGTCATCATCAGCAATTTTCATGGTTAAGAATTCTTTCTTAAACTCCTCTTCGCTGGCCCAAGGATAAACCCGCACCATGGGCAAACTAATTACTTCCTGTTTCATTCTTACCTGCACCGTGTATTTATCGTCGGGTAAGTTGTTAGGAATAACCAGCGTTTGCTTGGCAAAACCCACTGCGGTAAAATCAAGAGAATCGCCCTCATGAACTACAAAAGAGAAATAACCTTTATAATTGGCAATATAGCCCGTGTATTTATCTTGTGTTTGATTGGTAATGGTAACAAAAGGAACCACCGTATTGCTATCGCGATTAACAATTACCCCAGAAAACTGCACTAATTTAGGGTTTGGCTTTTGCGCAAAAGCCAGTGTACTAAAAAGCGTTAAAAAGATAATTAACCGAATTTTCATGCTTCGAAATTATACAAAATTGGTGTGCAGGCGTGTTAAATAATGTTAATTAAGCCTGATTGGGCATTACCGCGTTGGGGTCGTTAATGTCGGTCAGGTTAACGGCTTCTACACCCTCAATTTCGGGGACAGATCTTTTAATTGCCTGTTCAATCCCTGCTTTCAAAGTCATAATACTCATGGGGCAAGAACCGCAAGCGCCTAATAATCTCAGTTTAACAATGTTTTCGGGCGTAATTTCTTCCACAGAAACATTCCCGCCATCTGCTTCCAAATAGGGGCGTATACTATCTAATGCCAATTCAACCCTTTGCAACAATTCCATAGTTAAAGATACTAAATTTTGACGGTGTTATTTTCTGAGTTACGTATAGCCACCTGCTGGGCCACTTTTTGTGCTAATTCAACAAAGGCCAAGGCCATTGGGTTTTCGGATTCTAAAATTACCGGCTTGCCGGCATCTCCGGCATCGCTGATACTTTTTACCAAAGGTATTTCTCCTAAAAATGGCAAAGCAAATTCGCCGGCCAATTGCTGTCCGCCGCCTTCGCCAAAAATATAATATTTGTTTTGTGGCAATTCGGCAGGCGTAAAATAAGCCATATTTTCTACCACACCCAAAACCGGCACATTGATGGCGTTCATCATAAACATGCCAATTCCTTTTCGGGCATCAGCCAGGGCCACTTGTTGCGGCGTGGTAACAATTACCGCTCCGGCAATGGGGTAGCTTTGTGTTAAAGTAATATGTATATCACCGGTTCCGGGAGGCAAATCTACTACCAGGTAATCTAAATCACCCCAATCGGCATCGTTAAACAATTGTTTTACAGCCGTAGAAACCATTGGTCCACGCCAAGGCACAGGCTGGTTTGGGTCGGTAAAAAAGCCGATAGACAATAATTTAATACCAAATTTGGTGATAGGTGTAATCAGGGTTTTACCATCGGGCAATTGCGTAGCCTTGGGGCGGGCACCTTCTAAACCAAACATAATTGGAATGGATGGACCATAAATATCGGCATCAATTAAACCCACGCTGGCACCGGTTTGCGCCAGGCCTAAAGCCAGGTTTACAGCAACTGTAGATTTACCCACGCCACCTTTTCCGCTGGCTACCGCGATGATATTTTTAACATTTGGCAGCGGCTGGTTGGCCTGAACGGTCACTCTTGAAGTCATGTTAATATCCACTTCAATTTCTTTACTGATGAAATGGCCAATGGCATTGCGGCAGGCATTCTCCAGCATCGCTTTCATGGGGCAGGCCGGGGTAGTTAATACCACCGAAAAGCTGAGCTTGTTTCCGTCAATTCGGATATCCTCAATCATGCCGAGGGTTACCAGGTCTTTTTTAAGATCTGGATCTTCTACATGGCTCAAAGCTTTTAATACCTGTTCCTGATTAATCATTTTGCTGCGTTTGTTAAATCTGCTCTAAATTTACCAATCTATTGGCGCAAATGGTTTTTTTGTGCGCCTTTTTACAGATATTTGACCCTAAATAAACCGCTACCCCTCAATTATTTATGTGGCAAAGCCTGCAAAATTTTCTGAACAATAATCGGCAACAGCTAAAAAGGTATTTGCGTAATGTGGGTATTGCCTTGCTTGTTTTGGCTGGCCTTACCCTTATTGGCGGCATTTTTGTTTTCGTAAAACGCGATGCTATTCTTAAAAGCACAGTGGCCAAGGCCATCGCGAAAGCAAAAAACGACTATCAAATAGATTTAAAAATACTTAATCCGCATTTCGCAGGATTAAAAACCGTGGCTTTTGATCAAATTACAGCCGTTCCCCAAAATCGCGATAGCTTGTTTGCGGTAAATAAGCTGGAACTGAGTGTGAGACTTTTTCCTTTAATTTTGGGTAAGATTAAATTGGATGAATTATCGCTGCAAAGCGGATTTATCCATTTAATTAAGCGGGATAGTTTACGGAATTACGATTTTCTGTTCCGGAAAAAAAACAGAGATACTACAGAAAAATCAGAATTGGATTTGGCTGCCTTGGGCAATAAACTGCTCAATGCGGTTTTTTATAAAATTCCGGAAAATCTGAATGTCCAAAATCTGGAGCTAAAATGGCAGGAAGATACCTCCGGGTTTACTTTCAATCTCAAAAAAGCGATAATAGATGGCGGAGAAGTGCAATCAGAAATTCATGTTAACCAAAACCAGGGTATTTGGCATGTAGCTGGCGAAGTTGAGCCGGATGACCGCCAACTGAACCTGACTTTATCTGCCAAAGGTGGAAAAGTGGAATTACCTTATTTAGAGCAGCGACTGGGTTTAAAATTGAATTTTACTTCCATTAGCACCCAGCTGGAAAATGTGAGTTATTTTGCCGGTAAATTAAAAATGTCTGGTAAATGGATTGCGAAAGATTTATTAATAAACCATCCTAAACTAGCAGCCAACGATATTGTTATTCCTGATGGTGAATTAGATGCCGAAGTGGTGCTGGGCGAAAATTATGTGGAGCTTGATGAATCGTCTGTTATTCATTTAAATAAAATTGAGGCCAATCCTTATCTCCGTTTTACACTAAAACCGCATAAAATTTATGAACTGAAACTGCATACCAACGAAATGGAAGCGCAGGATTTGTTCAACTCTTTTCCGCAGGGATTATTTGAATCGTTAGAAGGCATTCAGCTGGCCGGTAAACTGCAATACGATTTGAATTTTTATTTGGATGAAACCCAGCCAGACCAAGTAAAATTTGAATCTGAATTGAAAAAACAGGATTTCAAAATCCTGAAATTCGGTAAAACCAATTTGACTAAAATTAATGGCGATTTTATCCATACTCCTTATGAATATGGCAAGCCGATGCGTAATATTCTCATCGGCAAAGGCAATCCTAATTTTACGCCTTTAGAAGAAATTTCGCCTTTTCTAAAAAATGCACTTTTAACCGCCGAAGATCCTTCGTTTTTTGGGCATCGTGGTTTTGTAACAGAAGCCATTAGGAAATCTATTGCAACCAATTTTAAAAAGAAAGCATTTAAACGCGGTGCAAGTACCATTTCTATGCAATTGGTTAAAAACGTGTACCTCAACCGCCAGAAAAACTTAGCCCGCAAAATTGAGGAGATGCTCCTGGTTTGGCTGATAGAAAATAATCGTTTATCGGCTAAAAACCGAATGTTTGAAGTGTACCTCAACTTGATTGAGTGGGGACCAAACGTTTACGGCATTGGCGAAGCCTCCAGATATTATTTTGAAAAACACCCCTCGGAGCTTGATTTGGGTGAAAGTATTTTTTTAGCCAGCATTGTTCCGCGGCCAAAATCATCGTTGTACTTTTTTGAGTACCAAGGCAATTTGCGCCCCAACATGATTGGCTATTTTAATACTATTGGCGGATTAATGGCCCGCCGGGGTTTGGCTGCCGCCGATAGCAGTGGCTATGGTTTTTATAATGTGCGTTTAAAAGAAAGCTTGAGGGCTTTAATTGCGCCGCCAGATTCGTTGCTAACTGATAGTTTGTTGGCCACTGATGAAACCATTGGCGGTGCCGGATGGCTGGAAACATTACTGCAAAAACGCAAAACAGATAGCACATTACTCGGAAAAACCAAAAAACTAAAACTCTAATTATGCCCATCAATATTGGTGATAAAATGTTTGAGCCCATGCTCGGCCATGATGAAATTCAGCAGCGGATTACAGATTTAGGCAATCGGTTTAACCAAGATTATTTGAATCAAAAACCTTTATTTATTGGGGTACTTAGCGGCAGTTTTATGTTTTTGGCAGATTTGATGAAGGTGGTAACTATTCCGGCCGAAATTACTTTTGTGAAGCTAGCCTCGTACGAAGGTGAACGCAGCAGCGGAAATATTAAACTGGAAATGGGCTTAAGTACCAGCCTTAAAAATAGGGATGTTGTTATTGTAGAAGATATTGTGGATACGGGCCATACTTTAAAGTATTTACTGGAAATGATTGACCAAGAAAAACCAAAATCTGTTAAAGTTTGCAGCTTGCTTTATAAGCCTGCAGCCGTGCAATACCATTTTAAAGAACTAGAATATATAGGCTTTGAAATTCCGAATGATTTTGTGGTAGGTTATGGATTGGATTATGATGGTTTAGGCCGCAATTTGAAGGATATTTACCGTTTAGCCTCCGTTTAGTATTTTTTTAGCAATTTTGCGCTCAATATGACAAAGATGACTTTCCATAAAGAAGGAACAACAACACTTCTACTTACCATCCTCTTTATTTTCGTTTTAAACGCCCTGGTTCAGTTTTTTCTGCCAGAATACAATTGGTTCCGCTGGTTAATTTATATCCTCTCTGCGGGGCTGTTTGGTATTGTGGTTCAGTTTTTCCGCAGTCCGTTTATTACACCCACTACCGGAGATAATTTGGTAATCTGCCCGGCAGATGGCAAAGTGGTGGTGATTGAAGAAACGGAAGAAACAGAATTTTTAAAAGACCGCCGTATTCAGGTTTCAGTATTTATGTCGCCGGTTAATGTGCACGTAAACCGTAATCCCATTTCCGGTGTGGTTCAATTTTTTAAATACCATCCGGGTAAATTTCTTTTTGCCTGGAATCCTAAATCATCTACCGAGAATGAAAGAACAAGCATTGTGGTAGAAAACAAAGCCGGAATACCGGTGCTATTCCGTCAGATTGCCGGTGCTTTGGCCCGCCGGATTGTGTGGTATGTGAAAGAAGGAGATACTGTAAAACAGGGCGATCAGTTTGGTTTTATCAAATTTGGATCTAGAGTAGATGTTTTCTTACCTTTAGGTACCGAGATAAAAGTTAAACTTGGCGATACTACAAAGGGCGGTATTACCGTTTTAGCAGAACTTAAAAACTAAAAATTAAATAAAGATGAAAAAGTTATTCGCTGTAATCGCATTGGCTGCATTTGTAACTGCAGTTTCTGCACAAGAACCAAAACCTGCTGCAAAAAAAGAAGCTTGTTGCAAAAAAGAAGCCACTGCAAAAATGGCTTGCGATAAAGATTCTAAAAAGGATTGTTGCAAGAAAAAAATGACCGAAGCAAAAAAAACGGTTAAAAAAGCTTAATTAGCATTATCTAAGAAAAAGCCCTTCCTGATAATATTGGGAAGGGCTTTTTTGTGGCATTAGCTTTCATTCCGCTTGGTGCAGACATCAAACGGGGTTAAGTGGTGGGCCCCCTGTTTAGGGGGCCCCCCAGTTTTTAGTGGGGGTTAGCAGCGGGAATAACCCCCCGTTTTTCCCGGGGTGTAGCGTGTAGGCCCCCCCCCCA